>JAZRRA010000167.1:0-7158 GCA_045650305.1 Faecousia sp. | reverse complement strand
CGAAGGATGCGGTTGCACCTTCCAGTACGGAGTACTTGGAATTCAGGTTGTTAACAAGATTCAGGTCATAGCTGCTTGCATAAGCCTTCTGTACATCGGTCATGTTTGCATTAACCAGGTTAGTGGTGTTGTAACCGGTATAGCTCTGGTGAGCAGCACCGAAGTTCAGCAGGTCAGCAATCACAGCCATCAGCTTCAGGTTGGAAGAAGAGGTTTCGAAGGTCTTGTAGCAGTATGCAGCAACAGTAGTTGTCATTTCGGTGCAATACTCAACACCTTCGTAGGTAGCGTACATCTTCATGGTGATGGTGTCGTTCATCTTTCTGGGAGAGATACCGGTGAAGGTACACAGAATGTAGCTGCCGCTTACAACATAGTTGGTTGCGTCATAGTAGGAAGTGTTCAGCTGATCGAACTTCACGTCGTACATGGAAACTTCCACGCGGAGATTTGTATAGTTACCGCTCTTAATAACATCCTTATGGATACCGATGTTCATGGTCAGGTCGGACTGCAGAGCCAGGGATGCACCTGCAAATACCAAAGCGCCGGTGCCGCTGGGCAGGACGACTTCATAATCGGGATCTTCTGCACCGCAAGCAGTACAAGTGCCGTTTTCGTAGCTATGACCCAAAGCATCCTCATAGTCAGAAACTTCATCAACCTCACCGCAGTGTACGCAGGTATAGGTGGAGAAACCTTCATCGGTACAAGTGGGAGGGGTTACAACGGGCTGATAGTCGTGTCCCAAAGCAGTGGTATGATTTGCTACATAGCTATCGCCACAATTTACACATGTATAGGTAGTATAGCCACCGTCGGTACATGTCGCTGCGGTTACGGTTTTCTCATAATCATGATCACAAGCCACACTGTCCAGAGTAGTGTACATCACGGTACTTCCCTCGCCCATTACAAAGAAACGAAGTGTTTGATCCTTAATGTTATCAATGATTCCGGTATAGCAACGCCAATCGGGATTTGTCTTATAAACACCAATATACCGGTTAGTACCCACATGCTTCAGGTATCCGCTGGTGCTATCGATAATAAACTTATTGGCAGCTTCAGTACCGACTCTGACACCATTGTTGGTAGATGTACAGTACAACCATTTGGTGGTATCTCCATTGGGATAGAATACATAACCAGAAGAATTGCCGCCAATATTCCACAAAAGATTTTCCTCGGGTGCTTTCAGGAGATCGCCGTTTACCGTAACGATCACACCTACCGGTGCTTTGCTGGAATCATTGGACATTGCATAAACTGTTCCGTCGGAAGCTGTCATGGTAACTACAACCACATCAGAAGCCTGAATATCGGAAATATCTGTCAAAACATATTCATTGGAATTGCCGCCGGCAACGGTATAACTATACACCGCATAGAGGTTTGTAGCTTTTGTTGCCGTGAATTTTGTTTCGGCTTTATAGATGACAGGTGCAGCATCTGTATCTGCAATCTGTGTGGTACTCCAACCTACAAAGGTATAATTGCTACCGGGTACACCGGCAGAAGGCAGGTTAATACCACCATCTGTATATACCATTGCGTCTACTTTTTGAACGCCGGTAGGCACATGGAAGGAAATATAAAAGGTATTATAGCTGTCACCGCAACCGGTGCAGGTATATATGATACCATTCAAAACATAATTGTGACCGGTGGCAGGAATCACATCCGTGTCGGTTATGCCGCAACGCTCACAAGTGAAGGTAAAGACACCATCTGTATCACAGTCTGCCGGCTTCGTTACCATGCCGTCATCCATGCTATGACCCAATGCGGCAACAGAAGTTGTTTCCTTGTGACCGCAAGAAGAACAAGTATGGGTATTGACACCGGTCTGGGTACAAGTAGGTGCTGTGGTTTCCACCCATGCACCATAGCTGTGTCCCTTTGCAGGGATCTCTTCGCGACCGCTGATGTAGGTATCGCAATCATTGCAATAAACACCGGCTGTATAACCCACAGCGGTACATGTTGCAGAAACCGCAGGTGTATTGGTAGTATCCCCATGCTCGCAGTTTATGGGACTGGTCGTATAATACACATCACCCTTGCTGGATGCCACATACAGACTGATGGGTTTTTGACCACTGCCATAGCAGGAGAAAATATTGGAGCTACTATTATACATCAGGTTTTTTCTGTCACTTGATGTTTTGGAAACAACGGATGCGGTTCCGTCGGAGGAAATTTGAATAGTAAAAGATGCGGCGGCATCCACCGAAGATTGAAGTTTCAGGATATTGCTGCCGCTGGATGTGCCAGCAGCCAAATACTGGCCGTTTGCCTCACTGAAGAAGGAATATGTACCGGAAACAGAACCCGTCCCTAAAGTGAGAATATCAAACACACCTTCTTCGAAGGAAATCGTATAATCCGCATTCTTGGTGATGGAAGTAGCATGTCGGTTATTAGTAGAACCGGTCTGCTTCATACCCAAAGAATAGCTACCGGCAGAAACGATAATGACGGTCAATCCCTCTTGGATCTGATCGTTGCTGGTTGCCAGCACATAGTTGATCTCACCGTCGGTTCCTTCTTCTACCTTAGCATAGAGGGCATAGAAGGTGATGCTTGCACCCACAGTATAACCGGAATTTGCAGTGTAGATCTCCGGTTTTGTTTCTGTTTCCGAAATCTGCTTGGTTACCCAGCCACGGAACACAAAGTCCTTCGGTGCTGTACCGGGATCTTCCGGCAATGTGATCACATCACCGCCGTAAACTGATTTTGTGGAAACAGTTTTTCCCTGATCCACAAAGGTGACGGTAGCCTGCGTCCGGGGACTGAAAATAATTTGGATGGAACAGTCACTCTTTGCACTAACGGTAAATGTATTGCCACTACGGGTCACAGTTGCAGTGCCGCTAAGGATCTTATAGCCATCCACCTGATAGCCGGTTTTGGGTGTTGCGGTAATGGTCTTACCGGACATACTAACAGAACCGTAAGATGTATTATTGGGAGTAGCTACGATAGTATAAGAAGGTGCGCTGCCGGAGGGGCTTTGGTAGCCATCAGGAATATCTGCTTCAAACAGATCGAAGGCCAATTCCGGATAGTCAACAAAGACATTACGAGTACCGGTAATAGACTGGACAGCATCATTACGACCAAGCTCCCATGTATCCACCGGATCTTCCTTCATCCACTTGATCAGTACATCCTTGCTTTCCATAACGCCGCCACTACCCCACATTTTAGAGGCATTGCCCCAGCGTACATAAACATACAACACAATACGAGCCACATCGCCGTGCAGATTATACTTTCCATTGGATTCATCGTTAGGATCATAATAGCTGCCGCTTTCGCCGTAGGCATCATTGCCACGAGAGCTGTTTTCCGATGTTGCTGTGGGACGGAGCATCATAATATCATTTTCGTCCTGACCGCCTAAGCCCTTACTGTTAGGCCATGTATGCTCACGGTTCCAACTGCCGCCCTCGCCCCAACCGGGTCCGATGGAAATACCGGAATAGAAGCTGGAAATTTTGCCGCCGCCATTTTGGCAATCGGTGTAACGATACAACTCTTTCGTTGCTTCATAGCTGGTTTTATAAGAATGTGCCTGCGTCATCAAGGATTGGAGCGTCTTATAAAGGGCACTGGAAGGAACAGAGCCGACAGAAGAAGAACCGCTTAATGATGACAATGAATCATAGGTAACATTATATTTTTGATACCAAGCTATCGCCATATCGGAAAGTTCGGTGGCCACCGTGCCACGCTGCCCCCAGTTGTAAACGTAGCTTGCCGCACTTGCCTGAAATACCACGGAAGGCACAAAGCCAACCAACATAACAAGCACCAGCAGCAAGGCAAGTCCACGATTCATAATTTGTTTCATATAAAGAGCCTCCACTGAAAATATATTTCTATTTATTGCTGGGAAGATTCTTGCTGATTGGTATATTGATCAAAAAGGCTGGTAGAAGAATCCATAGAGATCTCCTTACCCTCCATGCACTCTGCAAATTGAGTTCCGGACATGGTTTCATGCTCCAGAAGGAACTTCACGACCTGCTTCAGCTTTTCGCTGTCACGGGTCAAAATCTCTGCGCAGTCCTGATAAGCCTGATCCATAAGAATTTTCACTTCTTCATCGATAGAACCGGCAATTTTCTCAGAATAACTCTTTGTCCGCTCAAAGTCCCGTCCGATGAACAGTTCTTCGCCGCCCAAATAGGAAATTGTACCTAAGTTTTTGTTCATACCGTAACGACCCACCATATCTCGTGCCAATTTGGAGGCTCTGTCAATATCGTTGGATGCGCCGGTGGAAATATCCTCCAGGAACAATTCTTCTGCAACACGGCCACCCAAAAGGCCAACGATCATTTCGTACATTTCGTTACGGGTCAGGTGACTACTTTCTTCCTTGGGACGAGTCCATGTCAGACCGGCCGCATGACCACGGGGAATGATGGAGATCTGATGCACCGGATCATGGGTAGGCAGGCTGTACATGGCAACCGCATGACCGGCTTCGTGAATGGCAGTCATCCGCAGATCCTTTTGCAGACGGACACGGTTACGCTTTTCCGGGCCTGCCAAAACCTTCATCATGGCCTCATTCATATCGTCCATATTCAGTGCAGGCCGTTCATCCCGTGCCGCCAAAATAGCTGCTTCATTCAAAAGATTACTCAGGTCCGCACCGGTAAAACCACCGGTTGCCAATGCAACAGTTTTCAGGTTTACAGAGTCATCCAGGTGCTTACCCTTGGCATGAACCTTCAAGATGGCTTCACGCTCGGTTGCATCCGGTACACCCACATAGATTTGACGATCAAAACGACCGGGACGGAGCAATGCAGGATCCAAAATATCCTGACGATTGGTAGCCGCCAGCACGATCACACCTTCGCTCTTGGAAAATCCGTCCATTTCCACCAAAAGCTGATTCAGCGTCTGTTCACGCTCATCGTGACCGCCGCCCATGCCGGAGCCACGCTTACGACCAACCGCGTCGATCTCATCGATAAAAATGATGGCAGGTGCGAGTTTTCTGCCCTGTTCAAACAGATCTCGGACACGGCTTGCACCTACGCCCACATAAAGCTCCATAAAATCCGAACCGGACAGAGAGAGGAACTGTACCCCAGCCTCCCCTGCCACTGCACGGGCAAGCAAAGTCTTACCGGTACCGGGAGGGCCCGACAGCAAGATACCATGGGGGATCTTTGCACCGATCTTTGTAAATTTTTCGGGATTGCGAAGGAAATCCACAACCTCCTGCAATTCCTTTTTCTCTTCCTCCATACCGGCAACATCCTGGAATGTCACCTGGTTACCGGCCTGACCCTTTATGGCATTGGCCTTACCGAAATTACTCATGGGATGATTGTTGTTGGCTCTGCCGGCAAAAAAGCCCCAGATCAAAAACAACACCAAACCGGCCAGCACAATGGGAATGATAAAATCATAGGGAGAAAGGCCTTGCGTGGGAAGAATGTCGTAATCCTTCAAAATTCCCTCTGCCTCCAGGTTGTCAAACACCGGCTGCATGGATTTCACAAACCCATCCGGATCTGCCAATTCATGCGTCACTTCCGTTTTGCCCTTATGGGCGTTGATCAGCTTTAAGGTCAGCTTATCACCATCAATGACAAATGAAGAAACATTCTTTTCACGGAACTGATTTTGAACCTGGGAAAATGTCACCTGCCCGGAACGGTCAGTAAACATACCCATGATTCCAAGAAACAGCAGTACCAAAACGGCAATATAAATCAATATGGGAAAAATTCGTACTTTTTTCAAAATATTTACCTCGTGTTACATATATACTTCAGGTTTCATAATACCGATATAAGGCAAATTACGGTAGTACTCGTCATAGTCCAATCCGTAGCCTACCACAAACTCATCCGGAATTTCATAACCTACATAATCCGCCTTCAGGGTAACTTCCGGTCTGCGACGACCGGGCTTATCCAAAAGTGTCACAATTTTCAAAGATGCAGGCTCCATCGCCATCAGATGCTTGTATGTATAATCCAGTGACCGTCCGGTATCAAAGATGTCCTCTAAAACAACAACATGACGGCCCTTAATATCGGTGCTAATATCCATTTTCACGCAAATATTACCGGTGGATTCGGTGCCGGTATAGGAGGAAATACTCATGAAATCTATTTGGCAAGGCACAGTTACTCGCTTTACAAAATCAGCAAAAAACATGACAACGCCCTTTAAAACACCTATAAATACGGGTTTTTTATCGGCGTATTCTTCGGAAATCTGTGCTGCCAATTCTTTGATCTTGTCCTGAATCTGCTCTTCAGTGAACAAAATCTGACAAATATTTTCTTCCATAATTTTCCTCCTGATTTCTTTCTTATCTCTTTTTATCTTTCAAAAATCGGATCTCCACACAAGTCCCCTCACCCGTTATCCGATCTAAATTTGCACCGATCCCCCACACACCAAGCACACCCAAATCATCGGCGATCACCGGAATGAGCGGTCTTTGGCTTGCAGGGATTTTTTTATCCACAAACAATTCTTTCAGGGATTTACTTCCGCCATGCAAACGGATGGTATCCCCTGATTTTCTGCTCCGGATATGAATATCCCCTCGGGGATAAACGGTAAATCGATCCCAGGTCAGCACCGATTCTGTCCCGGGAGTAATTTGCACACACAAACCGGATTGCGGAAGTTCCACCCTGCCCGGGCAGGACAAAATCACATCCTGCAAAGCATCCGGCGTGGTAATTTTAAACAGCTTATCATAATTACGCCCAATGATAACACCATAGGGAAAATTCGCTTTAGCAGAGGGATTTTGAGAAAATACCAAACTTTCTGCCAATGCAATATGCTCCGATGTGGGTTCTTTGACCCCATTTTTTTCTAAAAAATCCGCAAGATAGCGATAGCGAATAGAAGGTTCCATCTTTTGGAGGGACAAAACACTGTCATCCGTGTCACGGGACATGGCTTGCAGCAGTTTCTCATCCTCACGCAGACGCAACGCCATTGCAGAAATATTTTCGGCAAAGCAGGGATTTTCCGCTTTCAAAAGGGGCATCACATGATGGCGAAGGCGATTACGCAAAAATTGATCTGTATCGTTACTGCTATCCTCCACAAACCGGATACAATACTCCTGCAAAAAGGCCAAAACCTCCTGACGGG
>JAZRRA010000166.1:0-6189 GCA_045650305.1 Faecousia sp. | reverse complement strand
GAACCCCCTGCATCTCAACCGGAAGCTACCGTGCCGCCTACGGAGGCTATCACCGAACCTTCCTCCACTTCTCCTGTGGAAACGGAACCGGAAGGTCCCGTTTTGCCGGCAGGCACAGTTCTCTTTGGTCTGGATTTAGGTGGTATGTCCTTAGAAACCGCCAAAACCGTTTGTCAGGATGCCATTGACTGCTACCGCCTGACTTTGACAGTCAATAACCACGCCATGACATTTTCTGCCTCCGATTTGCAGCTTAGTTTATCGGAGCCCGCCTTTGAAAGCTGGTTTGCCGCAACCGCAGACGGCACGAAAAATGAGGCCACCGGGCTACTGATCTTCTCTGTCAGCAAAATCACATCAGCAGTCACCGGCCAATTTGGTCAAACGCTGAAAAACGCCACAGTTACATACAATCAAAACGCAAAACGGTTTGTCACCCAAAAGGATCAGGAAGGTATTTCTGTTGATACCGCCCCTGCCACGCAAGCTGCCAAACATGCGATCCGCACACTTTCCCCCACCGCTTCTGCAACCGTCACCACCAGCAAAACCTCCCCCACTGTTACCCTCAGCGATCCCAGATTGAATGCCGTAGTGCAAGAGGCCAACGCCTATCTGGATCTTACCCTGACTTATATATTCGAAGCCCCCGGCGTAAGTCGCAGTTCTGTCACCTTAAGCAAGGATACCTTAGCCTCCTTTATCCGGATCAGCGAGGATTTCCAGGCACAGATCGATACGGAAGCGGTAGAGCTTTACGCCAACAGTCTGGCCACAAAATATGGCGGTAGCAAACGCACTGACAGTTTTATCAGCACCTACGGTCAGGTCATTTCCTCCCGTCAGGTTGAATACTACGGTGCAGTAGTGGACAAATCCGCCTTATACGCCCATCTTTTGGACTGTCTGACCAACAAATCCTCCCATACCCACACCGCCGTATATTCCTCTGCCGAAACAGCTGCCTTGCCCTATGGCGGCAACTATGTGGAGGTCAGCATTGCCGATCAGTATCTTTGGGTTTACAAAGACGGAAAGATCGTCGTTTCCACCCCCATTGTTTCCGGAAATGTATCTTCCGGTGCATGGACAGGCGGTGGCGTATTCTCTATTTACGAAAAAGATACGGATTGCTGGCTGGTGGGCAGCACCTTCCGGGATTTTGTCAGCTACTGGATCGCTTTTAACGGCAACATTGGCATCCACGACGCCAGTTGGCGTTCGGAATTTGGTGAAGACATCTATCTGTACAATGGCTCCCACGGCTGTATCAATCTTCCCGTGGGTATTGCAGGACAAGTTTATAACAATGTGTCCGTCGGCACTAAAGTAATCGTACACAGTGTCGTCAGCAGAGCCCCCGCCATGACCCAGGAATTGAGCGGCACAGATTCTTATACCCTAACTACACAATCTGCCCCCTTTACGCTGGATGTAACAGCCAAATACATCGCTACGGAAATTACATACCATTCTTCCAATGAATCCGTCGTAACCGTGGATGAATGGGGCGTTGTGAGAGTGGTTGCCCCCGGCTCTGCTGTCATTACTGTCCAGTCTGCAAAGATAGGCGTTTTAAGCAGTGCCAGCTTTACGGTATCCATAACCGTAGAACCTCCGGCAGAGCCTGAACCTGAACCCGAACCCGAACCCGAACCCGAACCGGAACCGGAAATTCCATAAACACCAATTCCCCCATTCTCCAAAGGAGAATGGGGGAATTTAAACAGATCGCATATTATGAGCTTTGAGATTCGCTTTTCCGGGGAATCCGACTCTTTCTGTGGCGTTGGGTGGGACGCTTGACCTCCGGGTCTGCTTTTTCCACCCGACGGGCATAGGCCTCCGCTGCCTCAGAGGTTGCCTCATAAGTCAGGCGGCTGACCCGAACCGTGCCATCCGGCTGATCGGAAAGGCGGACGCGGATCAGGAACTTTCCGTGTTCCGGGCAAGTGGCCAAATCCATATATCTTCTGCCCGGCTGTGCAAACCAGCGAGATCCCAGCATCTGCCGGGAGCAGGTAGGACATTGATTTTCCTCACCGGACATAGCCTGCAAAGCTGCCCGTTTATCGGCATAGTCATAAAATACCTTCCGGCTGATACACCCCGGAAGCTCTGCCCCATGGAAACCATTGACATGGCTTTTCACTGCCTCATCATATTCATCCGCACCCTTTTTCAAGTCCAGTCTGGCACAGATCAACGCCGTATGATAGGCATCACCCAATGCATCGTGGGCAGGGCGGGACGGTTCGATCTCAAAGATCTCCATGGCAGTTTTCAATGCCTTTTGAGAATTGGAGCCATCGGTCTGGGCATTGAAGATCATCTGGGCATTATACCAACGGCTGACCCAGGAATCATCTATATTATAAAGTTGGAGATTCTCCTTCAAAATGGTAATGTCGTCAAAGCCCCATGTCAGGAAGATCACATCCTCACCGCACCAACTGCGAAACTGCTCCATAGCCTCCGACATGGCAACGCCCTCTTCCCGCAAGCGGGATTCCTTAATGCCGGTCAGCTTACTGACCCGACGATTCAGTCGTCTATAATATTTCGGCTTGATCAGTACCTGAAATTCGTCGGTAACCTGCTGATCTTCTGTGACCCGAACAGCACCGATCTGCAGGATCTCACCGCGAATCGGCACCGGCAAAACCTTCTTGGCTGAAGGAGATCCCGGCCAGGGCTGATTCCATTCCATATCCAAAACGATGTAGTCCATCCGTACAAACCTCATTTTTTCTTCGTTCTATGTATCATACCACACAAATCCCTTTTCTGCAAATCAAATATACAGATTTCCTTATTTTTTTGATTTTCTCTTGATCTGGCATTATTTTATAATATATAATTGGCACTATATTTATAGCCAGTTCATGATATAATACAAAAAACATAATGATAGGAGTTTTACTATGAATTATTCAAAGGTTTTAACCATTCAGGACATTTCCTGCGTGGGTCAATGTTCTTTGACTGTGGCACTGCCCATTATCTCCGCCTGCGGTCAGGAAACTTGCATTCTGCCCTCCGCCGTGCTTTCTACCCACACCATGGGTTATTCCTTCCCCGCCATTCGGGATTTGACGGACGATGTTCCCGTTTTCCAGGCTCACTGGAAAAAAGAGAACATCCTCTTTGATGCCATCTATACCGGCTATCTGGGCAGCACACAGCAGATCGGTTATGTGATCGACATTTTGGAAACCATGACCATCCCCGGCGGTTTGACTGTTGTGGATCCTGCCATGGCTGATAACGGCAAGCTGTATCCTGCTTTTGATCAGGCTTATGTGGATGCCATGAAGGGTCTGGTCGCGAAGGCTCAGGTCGTTGTACCCAACCTGACAGAGGCTTGCATGCTCACTGACACCCCCTATTGTGAAAATTACGATCGGGACTATATTATGGACATCGTGCAGAAACTCCACAATTTAGGAACACCTTGTGTGGTACTGACCGGCATCAGCTTCCAGCCGGGTATGACCGGCGTGCTCATCTCCGACGGAAAGGGCATCGATCATTACCACCACCCCAAGATTGCAAAGAGTTTCCATGGCACCGGTGATGTGTACGCATCCGCTTTGGTCGGTAGCTGCATGAGCGGCAAGTCCATGTCCGAAGCAGCCAGAATCGCCGCTGACTACACCTGCAAATGCATTGAAAATACCATGGATGACGAATCCCATTGGTACGGCGTGAAATTTGAAACCGCACTTCCCTATTTGATCCACCGTCTTGCTGATTAAACCCATGCAGGCTGTGCCGAAAGGTACAGCCTGCATTTTTTATGCTCTGCGTTGCTCCATGTGACCGGATTGGATCACCGGCGGCTTTGGATCCAGGATTTCTTCTGTAATGGGTCTTTTTTCCTCTTGTTTTCTCATTTTCATTCCCTCCCGGCTTTAGTATCTGCCAAAAAGAGAAAAATAACATGGCGATGCACCAGGCATCGCCATGTTATTACGCTTCTATTTCCCGGATAAAGGAAACTTTATCCTCTGCTTTATAAAATGCAGATCCGGCCACCAGTACATTGGCTCCGTTTTCCTTGCAGATCTTACCGGTCACAAGATCCACGCCGCCATCTACTTCCAAATGGCAATCGGGATTTACCGCATCCAGCATTTGCCGCAGTTTCTTCACCTTCGGCATCATGTGTTCCATGAAGCTTTGACCACCAAAACCAGGTTCTACGGTCATGACCAAAACCAAATCCACCAAAGGCAGGAAGGGTTCCAATGCCTCCGCAGGCGTATTGGGTTTCAGCACAATGCCGGGTTTCACACCCATCTGTCGGATCATCTCCAGGGCTTTTTGCGTATTTTCCCCGGTGTCAGCCTCCACATGGATCGTCAAAATATCCGCACCGGCTTCGCAAAATTGCCGGATATAGCGAATGGGTCTGTCGATCATCAAATGAACATCCAGAACCAAATCGGAAAACCCCCGGATTCCCTTCACCGTAGAATAGCCGAAGGACAGATTCGGCACGAATATGCCGTCCATAATATCAATATGTAACCACTTTGCTCCCAGTTCTGCAGTTTTCGTCAGATCTCTTTGCAAATTCATGGCATCAGCCGCCAAAATAGAGGGGGATAAAATCGCCATCGTTTTCTTCTCCTTACAATGCTTTGTTGTTCAGCCGTTCACCCACTGCTCCACCGGGATGGATCAGGGCAAACTGCTCTGCCTGATAACCGGTTTCCTCGATCATCGCCGCCTGAAGGGCATGGAAGATCATGCACAATGCGGTGGTACTGGTAGTTCCCTGGGCATTCCATTTATCCGTTTCCCGGTTCACATACTGCTTCAGCACAACATCTGCCGCCTGTGCCAGGGGAGATTCCAGATTTTCTGTAACCGTAATGATGGATACGCCCTTTGCCTTACAAATATCCACAATGGGCAGCAATTCCTTGGTTTTGCCGCCACGGGAAGCCAGCACCATCACATCCCCCTTTTGCAGGAAGCCGGTGGCACCATGAACCGCCTCCGCAGGAGAGATAAATCGGGCAGGTCGTTCAATACAGCACATCAGGTGGGAAAAATGCTGGCAGGCAATACCACTGTGGCCACTGCCTGCGGCACCGATCCGGGGTGCCTGGCACAAAAGTGTCACGGCTTTGGAAAAAGCCTGGTCATCCACATAATTCTTCATTTCGGCAATACAAGCCGATTCAATATCATAGGCATTTTTCGCCGCCTGCAAAGCGTCCTGAGAAATCATTGTGTTACCTCCAGAATGTTTGTGCCATTAGCATACTATTTTTGTTTGCAGATTGCAAGCTGTTTTTGCAGTTTTTAACTGCATATATGTTAAAAACTGTTATAAAAAGTGAAAACAATTGACTATTATAAACCGATCTGCTATAATGTTGCAGGTAAAAATTAAAAAACTACTTATTTCAGGAGGAATTACCATGGAATTCAAGGTTGTACAAAAAGAACTGGAACTGCAGTCCCGTGGCTGGATCCCCACTTTCCATGACATCACCACCGATGTTGTGAATGTTGTGAAGGAAGCCGGCATCAAGAACGGTACTGTCACCATCGCGTCTCACCACACCACCTGCTGTGTCATGATCCAGGAATGTTCCCACGATTTTGACACCTTCGATCTGGAATACCTGCAGCATGATCTGTTGGACATCATGCGTGGTCTGATCCCCGACTATGTAAACGAGGGCGACTATCGTCACCCCGGCCCCGTCCATGCTCAGTATGGCCGTCATGTAAACGAACCCGGCAACTACACCTCCATGAACACCGACGGTCACCTGCGGTCCTCCTTCTTCTGCCGCAGCGAGGCTGTTACCATTAAGGACGGCGTTTTGGATTGCGGCGAGTTTGCTCACGTTTACTTCATCGACTGGGACCATGTCCGTGCCCGTCGTCGTCAGGTCAACCTGACCGTTATGGGTACCACCGACGATGTGGGCGACCGTAAGTATAACGGCGGCGAAGTCATCAATACGCTGCGTAAGTTCCCCGCCGAAGAAAAGGCTTACCTGCCCCAGTACGACGAGTGGAAGATCCGCTAATTGAATACCTAACCCTCCTTGACATGCCGCAAGGAGGGTTTTCCCTATCCATGTAAACATTTGCAATCTCACAGTAGGGTGGGAGCAAGCCCCCCGCCCTACGCACTCTAAAATCGATGCTTACGCCATCAAG
>JAZRRA010000165.1:0-2988 GCA_045650305.1 Faecousia sp. | reverse complement strand
TTCACGGAGATGACCATACCCATTCCCACAGCCATGATTGCGGCGGTGCTTGCAGCTCCTGTGCAACCGGTTGTAACCATACCCCTATGGAGGAACTGACTGCCCTGATGAAATATATGGCCAATCACAATGCCGCCCATGCCCGGGAACTGGCAGCCCTGGCCGCCCAACTGCAAAAGGCCGGCAACACCATGGCCTACGAGCAGGTCATGGCCGCGGTTTCCGATTTTGAAAAGGGCAATATGCGTCTTGCTTTGGTATTGCAGAGCATGGATGTGAAATAAGGAGGAAACGGTATGTGCCTTTCTACTGTATACAAAAATGAGAAAAAACCGGAAGCCATGGTAATGAATAATGTGATGACCATTGAATGTCAGGATGATATGGTGATCCTGACCGACCTGATGGAACGCACTGTCGCCATCCCCGGCACGCTGCAAAGTGCCAATCTGGTGGACGGCTTTGTCATTATCAAAACCGCACAATAACCCGTTACGATCAATCCATTTCCGAGAAACACATAATCTCCGGGGCTCGTATAATAAGCGAAAATTAGCACAGTTGTCATTTAGTTTAAAACGCAAAAACAGAAAGAGAGAAGAAAATCATGGCAATTATCAAATGTAAAATGTGTGGCGGTGATTTGGAACTTCTTGAGGGTGCTACCGTTGCCGAGTGCGAATATTGCGGTACGACCCAGACAGTCCCTTCTGCTGACAACGAAAAAAAGCTGACACTTTTTAGCCGTGCAAACCGTCTTCGTGCCGGTTGCGAATTTGATAAGGCCGCCGGTATCTACGAGTCCATCGTGGCGGACTTTCCCCAGGAGGCAGAGGCCTATTGGGGTCTGATTCTCTGCAAATACGGCATTGAGTATGTAGACGACCCGGCTACCGCCAAAAAGATCCCCACCTGCCACCGTTCCAGCTTCCAAAGCATTTTGGAGGATAGTGATTTCGAGCTGGTTTTGGAAAATGCCGATGTATTGGCACGGAAGGTTTATCGGGACGAGGCAAAGGTTATCGAGGAACTGCGGAAAAACATCCTCTCAGTTTCCAGCGGTGAAAAACCCTATGATATATTTATTTGCTATAAAGAAACCGACGCTTGGGGCGAACGCACACCGGACAGTGTGCTGGCACAGGACATCTATGATGCTCTGACAGAGAAAAAATACCGTGTTTTCTTCTCCCGGATTACTTTGGAAGATAAGCTGGGGCAGGAGTATGAGCCTTATATTTTCGCAGCACTCAATTCCGCCAAGATCATGCTGGCTGTCGGTACGGACTATGAATATTACAATGCCGTTTGGGTCAAAAACGAATGGAGTCGTTACCTGAAACTGATGGAGCAGGATAAGTCCCGTCATTTGATCCCCTGCTATAAGGGCATTGACGCCTACGATATGCCCAAGGAATTTAGCCGCTTGCAAGGTCAGGATATGAACAAGTTAGGTGCGATCCAGGACCTTTTACGGGGCATTGGCAAGCTGCTTCCCAAGGAAGAAACGGTTACCACAAAGGTAGTGGTGCAGGAAACGGTGGCTCCCGGAGGCGTTTCGGTGCAAAATCTGCTGAAACGGGCACAAATGGCATTGGAGGATGAGAAATGGTCTGCGGCGAACGATTTTAGTGAGCAGATCCTCAATGTGGATGCAGAAAACGGGGAAGCCTATCTCTATAAATTCATGTCCTTGGCCAATATATCTACACAAGCAATCATAGAGAAAAATCCCAGTCTTTTTTGCGAGCCTGCAGAGATGTTCAGTCGGGATATAGCCCGTGTTCGCCAGTATGCCGTCGGTGCTTTGGCACAGTGGGTGGATAAGGTGGATGACCTCTGGCAGGACATTTTGGATGCCAAAAAGCGGGCCGAGGAAGAGGCTCGGCAAAGAGCGGCAGAAGCAGCCCGTAAAAAAGCCGAAGAGGCACAACGGCAGGAACAGATCCGGAAAGAAAACCGGAAAAAACTGGATGTTTTCCGAAACATGCAAAACAGATTGGCAGCATCCAATTCTGTCTGGGCTTCTACATTGGCTTGTATTAAAATGGATGGTACGGTTTTGATAGCGGATAAGCCCAGAAAAAAGACCTTTGAAGCAGAAAAATGGAAAAATGTGGTGAAGTTGGATTTTTATTCCCGAAGGGCAGTGGCAGTAACCGAGGAAAACCGTGTAGAATCCAACAAGAAACTGAAAGACAACTTTGGTATTGTAGATGTGTCGGTGGGCAATATTCATATCGCCGGCTTAAAAAAAGACGGCAAGGTTTGCTGGCTTGATGAGCCTTATTATTCAGAGTTTGATATTCGTAATTGGAAAGATATTGTTGCCATCAGTTCCGGTTCAGATCATATTGTAGGTTTAAAGAGTAACGGCAATGTGGTTGCTACCGGAAGTAACAAAAAAGGACAATGCGACACATTAGGTTGGCAGAATATTGTTCAAATAGATGCAGGATTTGACCATACTGTTGGTTTGAAGGCCGACGGCACAGTAGTTGCCACCGGAGAAAACTCCGGGTATGCAAAACAATGTGATGTAACAAATTGGCAGAATATCGTTCAAATCAGTGCCGGATATACCCATACTGTTGGTTTGAAGACCGACGGCACATTGGTCAGAACGGGCGGTAGTGATAAGGAAAAAAACGAACTCTCCCACTTGCAAAATATTGTTGCAGTGAAGGCCGGTGAGGATAGCACCATTGCCCTGCGGGCAGACGGCACAGTTGTGGTAGTAGGTAAACATAAGCACGGCTTAGAGCGTGTAGATGGTGTCAACCTTTTTGACAGCCTCTCTGCCGAGGAAAGACAGAAATTGTCTGCCGAATTGGTTTACGCTCGTACGAATTTCCTGAAAATGCAATAATAAAAAAAGGATCGGAAAATTTTTGTTTTCCGATCCTTTTTTGGTCTTGCCAAAGTAAACCCCCTGCTATGCAGGGGGAAAAATAATAGCTTTTAGCGAGGAGTAAAGTAGACAAAGAA
>JAZRRA010000164.1:0-3918 GCA_045650305.1 Faecousia sp. | reverse complement strand
ACCAAGAAAGCGGTTTCATCGCCCAATGCGGTAATCGCCAGCATCAGTTCGGTCAGAAAAGGAATCCGCATGCTTTGCAAAAACTGTAAAAACTCCAAAATAACGCCTCCTGAATCTTTTTTTGTTATTATACATAGGATTTACAAAAATGTAAAGAATGGGATGGTGCTTTCTCTTGCTTTTTCATAAAGTATGGGTATAATAGAATAGAAAATTTAAGATTAGGAGCAAAAAATGTTTTATTACGGATTTGATTTCACCTATGTGATCCTTGTATTGCCCTGCGTGATTTTTGCTATGATCGCCAGTGCCAAGGTCAACAGCACTTTCCAAAAATATTCCAATCAATTAAGTCGCAGAAGACTGACCGGTGCCCAGGCTGCTGAACAGGTCCTGCGTGCAAACGGTGTCTATGGTGTGCGGATCGAACGGATCAGTGGCAATTTAACTGACCACTATGATCCCAAAGCCAATGTGATCCGCCTTTCTGACAGTGTGTACGGCAATACCTCCACCGCCGCCATTGGTGTAGCATGTCACGAAGCAGGCCATGCGGTGCAGTACGCCCAAAGTTATGCCCCCATTAAGCTTCGTGCCGCCATCATCCCCGTCACCAATATCGGCTCCAAATTGGCCATGCCCCTGATCCTGCTGGGTCTGCTCTTTAGCTACCTGGGTGAGGCATCCTACACATTCGTGTATATCGGCATCGCTTGCTTTGGTCTGTCGCTACTGTTTCAGCTTGTTACCCTCCCGGTAGAATTTAACGCCAGTTTCCGAGCCATTAAAGCCATTGAAGGCTGTCAATTATTAACAGACGATGAGCTCATCGGTGCAAAAAAGACCCTTTCTGCCGCCGCCATGACCTATGTGGCCGCCACCGCTGTTGCTTTGGCACAGCTTTTGCGGTTACTGCTTCTGTTCGCCCGCCGCAGTGACGACTAATCAAATATGGAGATAGACATACGATGGAAAATTTAACAAACATATACGAAAGCATGGGAATTTCCCAGGAAGTTTACGCTTACGGAGAAAAAGCCCTGGAGCGACTGCGTCAACGCTTTGAAGAAGTAGACCGCATCGCAGAATACAATCAGGCAAAGGTTCTTTCTGCCATGCAGAAAAACCGCGTTTCCGCCGCTTGCTTTGCCGCCACCACCGGCTACGGCTATGACGATGTGGGCAGAGATAACTTAGAACGGGTGTACGCCGATGTATTCCACACAGAGGCCGCCCTTGTTCGTCCTCAGATCACCTGCGGCACCCACGCCCTGACCGTCGCCCTTTCTGCCGTTCTTTTACCCGGAGATGAACTGCTCTCCCCCGTGGGTCTGCCCTACGACACCCTTCAGGAAGTCATCGGTATCCGTCCCAGTCCCTGCTCTTTGGCAGAATACGGTGTCAGCTACCGTCAGGTAGATCTGCTGGCTGATGGCAGTTTCGACTACGAGGGTATCCGCAATGCCATTTCTTCCAAAACAAAGCTGATCACCATTCAGCGTTCCAAAGGCTATGCCACCCGTCCCACCTTCTCCGTTTCCCAGATTGGAGAGTTGATTGCCTTCTGTAAATCCATCAAACCGGATGTTCTGGTGATGGTGGATAACTGCTACGGTGAATTTGTGGAGACTATCGAGCCTTCCGATGTAGGTGCCGATATGGTGGTTGGCTCCCTGATCAAGAATCCCGGTGGCGGTCTTGCCCCCATCGGCGGCTATATTTGCGGCACAGAAGAATGTATCAAGCGTTGTGCATTCCGGTTGTCCGCACCCGGTTTGGGTCAGGAAGTGGGCGCAAACTTAGGCCTGATGCCTGCCTTGTATCAAGGTTTCTTCCTGGCTCCCACAGTGGTTGCCGGTGCAGAAAAAGGTGCTATTTTTGCCGCAAATCTCTATGAGCCTTTGGGTTTCCGCTGTGTCCCTGATGCAACCCAAAGCCGTCACGATATTATTCAGGCTGTGGAATTAGGCAGTGAGGAAGCCATGATCGCTTTCTGCGAGGGTATTCAAGCCGCTGCTCCGGTTGATTCCTTTGCTACCCCCCTTCCCTGGGAAATGCCCGGATATAACGATAAGGTCATTATGGCCGCAGGTGCATTCGTGCAAGGATCTTCCATTGAGCTTTCCGCAGACGGTCCGATCCGTCCCCCCTATGCAGTCTACTTCCAGGGCGGACTAACCTGGTATCATGCTAAGTTAGGTATCCTGATGAGCCTGCAAAAGCTGGTCAACGCCAAGCTTGTCACGCTATAAAAAACATCCGCAGATCAAATCTGCGGATGTTTTTTCTTATAATTCATTTTTCTGTGAAAAAGCCACAGCACTCTATCCAGCAGGATAAAGCAAACATTTCCCAAAATCAGAGTGATGACAAGACCGATCACACCGATTTCCCGGAAATCCGAAAGGATCTGCTCCATGCCGAAAATATAGAGCAAACTCAGGTACAAAACTAAGGTGATAACATTGAAATACAATATCTTCCAAAGCCATTTCAGCAGACTTTTGTCAAACAATGGTTTTAACATGGGATAATATCCCAAAAACACGAATACCGCTGCGGCCTCCTTATCCGGGCCTAACAAGACACCCAGTAAAGATACCGTACCGTACCATGCCCAGCCTACCCGTTTGCCGCAAATTTCCGCCACAAACATCAAAAGAATACTGCACAGCATGGGGCAGACATAAGTGGCAATGGGAATCATGCCACCCAATGTCATAACAACCACCGCAAGAGCCGCCAGAAGGCCGCCTACGGCCATTTGTCCGGCTTTTCTCATTTCTTTCCGCCCAGCTTCAACAAGCCGTATTTAATATCCCACAGCTTTTGTGAAAGGTCTACATAGTAATTATGGGGGTTATCAAACCGTTTCACTTCATCCCAAAGGCTGTCTACCTGCTGCATGCAATATGCCCGAACCTCCTGCAAGGGAGGACAGGTATAAACCAATTCACCGTTTTTGAAAATGGGGACTTGCAGTTCCTTTGCGGTGAAATTATAGACCTTCTTGGTTTTCCATGTTGCTTCCGGATCGAAAATCTCCATCTCTCCGCTGTCATCCACAGTTTCATCGTAAACACACAGATAATCCGCAATGGCCTTGCCGGTATCATTTCCGAAGAAACGGTACAGTTTCTTAAAATGGGGATTGGTGATCTTTCCGGTGTTTTCGGAGATCTTGATCTTAGGCTGAACCGTTCCGTCATTCAATTCCACAGCCGCCAGCTTATACACACCGCCGAAAACCGGTTCGCTCTTTGCGGTGATCAGTCGTTCACCCACACCGAACATATCGATTTGAGCCCCCTGATGGAGCAGATCCTGAATGATATGCTCATCCAAAGAATTGGATACCGAGATCTGACATTCCGTCCAGCCGGCTTCATCCAGCATCTTTCTTGCTCTTTGGGAAAGATATGCCATGTCACCGGAATCCAATCGGATACCACACTTGGTAATGCCCATGGGTTTTAATACCTCGTTAAAGGCACGAATGGCATTGGGAACACCGGATTTCAGGGTATTATACGTATCCACCAGCAAAGTAGCATTATGGGGATACATTTCACAATACGCCTTAAATGCCTCATATTCCGTATCGAACATCTGCACCCAGGCATGTGCCATCGTACCGCCTGCATGAACACCGAAAAGCTGATCGGAAATGGTGCAGGCTGTGCCGTTACAGCCACCGATATAGGCCGCTCTCGCACCCAAAATAGCCGCATCCGCACCCTGTGCCCGACGGGAACCAAATTCCAGAACCGTTCTGGCCTGAGCGGCACGAACCACACGATTTGCCTTGGTGGCAATGAGGCTCTGATGATTGATAGAAAGCAAAATAAAGGTTTCAATGAGCTGTGCCTCAATGGCAGGAGCCCGAATGGTCATGATCGGCTCTTTGGGGAAAATGGG
>JAZRRA010000163.1:0-8112 GCA_045650305.1 Faecousia sp. | reverse complement strand
GGCTTCGTCAGCGATCGACCGCTGCCACTCGCTCCCCTCCCTTGACTCCGTCATAGGCGGCGGTCGGGTCGCTCCCCCCACTCGAGTATCTATATACACTTCGGGGTCGAGCCTACTGTCTTTGGTGCTTCTTTGACCTCTGTCAGTCTGTGGGATAAATTTTTAATAAATATGTATTTACTTTTTTACACAGATAGTGTATGATATGGGGGAACAGAGTAGGAAACCTTGCGTGAAGTGCTGTCAAAATGGGGAGTTGAGTGACAGACGTAGGGCCTTGCCCGCGATGAGGTATCCGCACCCGCTGCACCATATAGGAGTTCCTCCTTTATGTAAGGCGATATACCCGGCAAACTCCGGGACTATCTGCGTCTGTAATATCACTCCCCTATTCGCCTTTGGCGTATAGGGGATTTTTTACGGGCAGATTCAGTAAAGTCTGTTTACAAAAAGGAGGCTATTATTTTGAAAAATCGAAAAATTACCACCAAAACCATGGTAAACTGTGCCATTTTAGCGGCTATGAGTGTGGTTTTGGCAAGACTCATGGGTCTGATGCCGGATGCGGCTTCCCGTTTTTCCATTGAGGCCGTGCCAATTTTCCTTTCTGGTATGCTTTTTGGCCCCCTTCCGGGTGCATTGGTTGGCTTTGTTGCCGATTTTGTGGGATGTCTGTTTTCCCCCTACGGCTACAATCCCATCTTCTCCGTGCCGCCCATTTTGTACGGCCTATTCGCAGGTCTGTTCCGTATTTTCCTGATTCAAAAGCCCAATCTGTTCCGGCTGATCCTGGCATTTTTGCCGCCGGTGGTGCTGGGCTCTATCCTCTATCAAAGTGCAACGCTTTCCTATATGTACTATGAAGGATCTTTTTATCAGGGATTTTTTTTCTATCTTAGCACCCGTTCCATTCAATTTGCCATCACCATGGCATTGGATGTGGTAATCATTTATCTGCTGTGTGCCACCAAAGTGTTCCAACGCATCGGTATGTGGCCCTCCGGCAAAGGGAAAGGAAATTAAGCTATGACCGCAGAACAAGCTATTGCGTATATCCATTCTGTTTTTTGGAAGGGCAGCATCCCCGGGCTGAGCCGTACCCAGACACTCCTTGCCAAAATGGGAAATCCCGAGAAAAAACTGAAATTTATCCACATTGCCGGCACCAACGGCAAAGGCTCTACCGCTGCCATGACTGCCTCTATTTTGCAGAAAGCAGGCTACCGCACCGGTCTTTACACCTCCCCCTACATTTACCGCTTTAACGAACGGATGCAGGTCAACGGTGAGCAGATCGGCGACGAAGAATTGGCAGCCATTACCGAATATGTGAAGCCCCTGGCGGATTCCATGGAAGAATCTCCCACGGAATTTGAACTGGTCAGCTGTATTGCCTTTGAATACTTCCTGCGGCAAAAATGTGACATTGTGGTGCTGGAAGTGGGCATGGGCGGTGCATTGGACTCTACCAATGTGATCGAAGTGCCGGAGGTTGCAGTCATCACCAACATTGGCCTTGACCATACGGATGTTTTGGGCGACACTGTGGAAAAGATCGCCGAAACCAAATCCGGTATTTTTAAAGAAAACGGCTACGCCGTTGTCTATCGCAGTACCCCTTCTGTGGAGGCAGTATATGAGCGAATCTGCGGTGAAAAGAATGTCAAACTCCGCAAGGCAGACTTTGACAGCCTGCAATTAAAGAGCCATGACCTATTTGGTCAGGTTTTTGATTGCGGCAAGCGGAAGGATCTGGAGCTTCCTCTTTTGGGTGACCATCAGCTTCATAATGCCTCTGTGGTTCTGTCTGTGATGGACGCTTTGATTGAACAGGGCTGGGTCATTTCCGAGGATCATATCCGTCAGGGTATGCATGATGTAAGCTGGCCCGGACGGTTCGATATTGTGAGCCGCGACCCCCTCTTTATCATCGACGGCGGTCACAATCCCCAGTGCATTGAGGCACTGGAAAAGAATATCCGGGACTATTTGCAGGACAAGAAAGTTATCGCCCTGACCGGCGTACTGGCAGATAAGGACTATGGCGAGATGTATCGCCCCATGATGCATTTGATCGATCAATTTGTCTGCGTCACGCCCCCCAACCCCCGGAAATTAGAGGCCGCTGAGCTGGCAGTCCACCTGCAAAGAGCCGGTGCAAAGGCCATCGCCTGCGACAGCATCATCGACGGCGTAAAAACCGCCATCCGACTTTCCGGAAAAGACGGCGTGGTGCTGTGCTTTGGCTCTCTGTACTCCATCGGCTCCATCCGGGACAGTCTTTATGAATTGTTAGGCTAAGATTTCATGATAAAACCCCTTGGTATCCGTTCAGGGATACCAAGGGGTTTCATACTTTAACGCTCTTTTTTCTGACTACGCAGGTACAATTCCTCTGTGGCAAATGCCAATTTGGTGATTTGGTTGGGTTTGGAGGGGCGGCAGTAGAAGGAATCGTTTTCCGTGGAAATATCCACATAATCAAATCCCTTTAAAGGTCCGAAATCGTATTCCACATGTAAACTGTTGGTCTGGGCAGTCTGGCGGTTAATATAGTACCGCGCTCCGCGATAATGACCTTCTAAAGTAAAGCCGTTTTCTGCACAATGGGTCAGCTTTGCCTTTCCTAAGGGGATATACCGCCAGACACGGGGCAAGCCGAATACCTCCACCTCGTCCTCAAAGTGGTATTCGCCCCGGTCAATCTGGGCACTGACCTGCTCCCGTTCCCACTGGAACCAGTCGGGGATATGGTTAAATTCCGTTTCTCCCTCTAAGGCACGCAGCTCGCCGGTTTCCTCCCAATTCCACTGCTTTCCGCAGGCCGTACAAAACAGCCGGCTGCCTTTTGAATCCATGGTAAACTCCTGCATACAATGGGGGCACTGGTACAGCACCTTATGCAGACCCTCTGCACGGAAAGGCTCCGTGATACGGATCCCCTGCTCCTTTTGGTAGCGATATTCATCGTAGGAAAGTTCCTTGCGGAGAACCGCGTTGATCTCATCTACCGTCATGGTTTCAATCTGCTCTGGGGTCAGGATCAGCTTCAATTGGGTGTGCATCGGCACTTTCCGCTTCCGGCGGAAATCCCAAAACGGTGCATACAGATGGTTGCCATGGTGAACCACCGCCACCACCGGCACTTTGTTCATCCGGATCAGCTTACCCACGGAATCCGGCAAAAATGCCAATGTGCCGCAGGGAGTATATCGGGCTTCCGGGTACATGGCCAAAATATCGCCACGCTTTAGCACATGGCGGATGGATTTTACCAGGTGAATATCCGTAGTAAATTTTCGGGTTGCGATCGCACCGATCCACTCCAGCAAAAACCACTTCACCACATAACCGTCAATGCTGACCACATTGCTGACGGGATAGGGATAGGTTGCCATGGCGGTCAATTCAAAATCGATAAAGTGCATGTGGTTGGAAAGGAGCATATAGGGCGGTTTCAAGTCCTCCATGCCTATGGTTTCTACCTTGAATTTCTTACCACGCAAGGCTATCTTGGACAGGATCCAGATCAGCCATGTCCAGAATTTTGTTTGATGCATGGGATATTTGGCGGTCTTATAACGCTTTTTGTTTTTATAATTAACTTCTATATCCATTTTTCGACACCTTTCTCACATTTCACTGTGTATTGTAAACGATGAATGAATAAATGGCAAGAATTTTTATTTGTACCTTGCATTGTGGCAATCCTTAGGCTAAAATAAGGGCATCATATCAAAGGATGGCGATTGAATGGATATTCTGTGGTGGTTACTGGGTGTTTTTCTGTTTATATTGACCGCCGTGGCGGTAATTAGCTTTATTTGTTATCGAATAGCGTTCTATGCAGCACCGAGAAAACCAAAAAATGATGATACCATTGAGATTCCCGTGGGCGAGATTTATGAGACTTACCGGGAATCTATGGAAAAATGGGCCAGAGAAACCCGTTCCATGCCCCATGAATCCTTTACCATTACCTCTTTTGACGGTCTGACCCTGGCAGGCAGATTTTACGAGTATGCCCCCGGAGCTCCCATTGAGCTGATGATCCACGGTTATCGGGGCAGCTCTGAACGGGATTTGCCCGGTGGTGTTCAGCGTGGCTTCAAGCTGGGACACTCGGTTTTTCTCATTGACCAGCGTTGCAGCGGCGAAAGTCAGGGCCGCACCATCACCTTCGGTATTCGGGAGCATTTGGACTGTTTGCGGTGGGTGGATTTTTTGGTAGAGCATTTCGGCAGTGATGTGCGAATCATCCTCACCGGTATTTCCATGGGGGCCGCTACGGTCTTGATGGCCGCCGGCAAGCCCCTGCCCAAAAATGTCATCGGCGTTTTGGCAGACTGCGGATACAGCTCCCCCAAAGAAATTATCCAAACCGTTATCGCACAAATGGGTCTGCCCGTAGGACTGTCCTATCCCTTCGTAAAATTGGGTGCCAAATTATACGGCGGCTTCGATTTGGAAAGTTACAGCCCCCTGGAGGCAGTAAAGAAGGCCACTGTGCCGATCATTTTCTTCCATGGCGAAAGCGACGATTTTGTCCCCTGTGACATGAGCCGTGCCATGTATGAAGCCTGCCCCTCCACAAAGAAGCTGATCACCGTCCCCGACGCCGGCCACGGTTTAAGCTTCCCGGTTGCACCCCAGCTTTACATGGATTCCCTCCGCAGCTTCTTCCCCTGAAATCCTCACAATGCAAAACAGCACAGAATCCGGAAAAATCGGATTCTGTGCTGTTTTTATGTTTTATAGCGAATCAGTCAATGTAATCAGAAAGTGTCACATCGGTGGTGAAATCTTCCATCCACACCAGGTCGTTTCCGTCTGCATCCTGAATGCAAACCACCATACCGGTTTCATAATCCAGGTAGATATTACGAACCAATGTGCCATTCATATATGCCTCATAGCAGGCATAGCCATTGTAATCGTCAGCGGGACGATAGCCAACGGAATCGCCCAAGATGCTTTCAATGTCAATAAAGAGGCTCAGTGCCTCCACGCAAGTTTCCACTCTACTCATGATGTCCTGGTCGCTGGCGGAGGTATCCAAAACATAGCTATATCCGTCATAGACATACAGATAGCCACAGTCGTCCTCAATCTTTACGAAGAAGTCGCCGTTGTTATCGGAATAATAGAGAATACCCTCGCCGGAAGCGGTTTTCTGCTTACCAATGGTAAAGGACTGTACCGTACCGTTGTTGGATACGCAGGCAGAAATCAGATACTGATCCAAATCTGCTTTCTCTACACCAATATAAGACATCACTTCTCTATTGGGATTCTCGGTGGGTTCCTCTACTTTCGGCTCTGTTGCTTTCGGCTCGGTAGCCTTATTGCCGGAAGGCTCGGTTACATCGATTTCGCCCTCGTTTTTATCACCGGTGCTTTCGTCGTTCTTGTCGTCTTCGTTGTCCTTGTCGTCCTTGTCGTCCTCGTTGTCTTCGTCTTCCTCATCCTCATCCTCATCGTCATCATCGTCGTCATTTTTGGAGGAGGAGCTCTTCTTTTTGCCACCGTCTTCACAACCGGCAAACACGGTTGCTACGGAAAACAGCATGACCAAAACGAGGAGCAGTGCTAACAGTTTTTTCATAAGTTTTTCCTCTTTCCTTTTTCGCATCCACATAGGATGCTTTTTGCCGTTCGGCTAATGCCATTATATGCCCCAATGGCAAAAAAATCAAGTCCTTCCCTAAAAACGGGCTGAAAGGAATTTGTCCCGACCACGGCTGATGATTGACTTTCCCCTGAAATAATGGTAAAATTTCTGTACTATCCCTAAGGAGGCTTTTATGACATACATTTTCATGGCCGTTATGGCTGTTCTTATTTTAGGCGTTGACCAGCTTACCAAGCTTTTGACTGTGGCAAACATTCCCTTATACGCTGATGTATCCGTTTTGCCCGGTGTTGTGGGTCTGACCTATGTCCAAAACGACGGTGCGGCCTTTTCCATGCTGGAAGGTCAACAATGGCTGTTTGCCGTAATATTTGCACTATTTGCCGCCTTTATCATTTGGGAATTTTCCAAAAAAAGACTGCCCTTTACCACTTTTGAGCGTTTTTGCATCGTGGCGGTTTTTTCCGGCGGTCTGGGCAATATGATTGATCGTCTGCGTCTGGGGTATGTCATCGACATGATCGAAACCCAATTCATGGTCTTCCCTATTTTCAATGTGGCAGATATTTTCATCACCTGCGGCTGTATCGCCCTGATCGCTCACATGATTTTCTTTAACAAGGAATTTTGGAAGGAAGAACAGAAATGATTTTCACCGCAGAATTTTCCGGGGAACGGCTGGATGCCTTTTTGGCACGGGTTGCACCGGATATAAGCCGTGCCGCCGCACAGCGGCTTATTGAGGAAGATTGCGTCCGGCTCAACGGCAAAAAGCCAAAGAAAAATGACCGCTTGAATCCGGGTGATAAGGTAACCGTAGAAATTCCCGAGCCCAAAGAAGTGGATATTGCCCCCAAAGACATTCCGCTGGAAATCGTTTACGAAGATGAGGATGTGCTGGTAATCAATAAACCCAAGGGTCTGGTAGTCCACCCTGCCGCCGGTCATCAGGATGATACCTTAGTCAACGGTCTGCTGTTTGCCAGGGGAGATTCCCTCTCCGGCATCAACGGGGAACTCCGCCCCGGCATTGTCCATCGGATCGACAAAGACACCTCCGGTCTTTTGGCAGTTGCCAAAAACGACCTTGCCCATACGGTACTTGCCTCACAACTGAAGGATCACTCCATGGCCAGAACCTACGAAGCTGTCGTCTGCGGCAGTTTTCGGGAGGATAGCGGCACTGTGGACGCCCCCATTGGGCGGCATCCTTCTGACCGAAAGAAAATGTGCGTAACCCAGCGCAATTCCAAAGAAGCCGTGACCCACTGGGAAGTGGTTACCCGTTATCGAGGCTATACCCATATTCGTTGCCGCCTGGAAACCGGCAGGACGCACCAGATCCGTGTCCACATGGCACATATCGGTCACCCCATCCTAGGAGATATGGTCTATGGTCACAAAAAACCGGAATTGGGGCAGGACAGTCAATGCCTCCACGCAGGTATTTTATGCTTTGCCCACCCCCGGGACGGTCACCCCGTCATTGTACATGCACAACTGCCTGCATATTTCAGCGAGGTTTTGCAAAAGCTTGAAAAAATGGGATAAGGAGTTTTTCATGGGTATTTTTTCCGATATTTTACTGACGGTGGATTACGACCGTACCCTGACCGCCCCGGATTCTACCATCCCGGAACGAAATATAAAAGCAATTCGCTATTTTATAGAAAACGGCGGCACATTTACAGTCAATACCGGCAGAAGCGTCCCCATGGCATCTGCTATGCTGATCCCCAATGTGCCGGTAAACGCTCCCCTTTTGTTATATAACGGCAGTGCTGCCTATGACAAAGAAAGCGGTGAATTGACCCGTTACGAAACCATTGATGTGGACCCTACTGTGATCATTCCCGATCTGCAAACCAGATTTCCTCAGGTTCATGTGGAGATTCAGGCATTGGATGCCCATTATTTGACCCGTCCCGATGGGAGCTGGGAAGAATATTGCGATAATAACCGCTGCCCCCGGGGATATATCACCCCGGAGAAAACGCCCCAACCCTTTATTAAGCTGTCTTTTTACGGTCAGTTCCGAACACCCACGATTGCAGATATGTATCACGCAGAGCCCTGGGAAATTGAGCTGTTTGACAAAGCCATTGCCTATGTGCAGGAAACTTACGGCCACAAGCTGGAGATTTTCCGTGCCTGCCCCCGGATTGTGGATCTGCACGCCAAAGGCGTTTCCAAGTTAAACTCCGCACGGATCTTACAGAAGGAGCTGGGAAAGAAGATTCTGATTTGCGTGGGTGATGCAGAAAATGACATCAATATGCTCGATGGGGCGGATTACGCCTTCTGTCCAGCAGACGGAATCGTGGCAGATCGGTACGAAACTGTGTGTCAATGTGGCGAGGGTGCTATCGCAGATGTAATTTATGAAAAAATACCGTTAATTTTACAAAACAGCCTTGACAGCAAGGGAAATATGTGATAAAATCCTTTGGCTGAATAGGGTTTGCGGGTGTAGTTCAATG
>JAZRRA010000162.1:0-4085 GCA_045650305.1 Faecousia sp. | reverse complement strand
CGCTGTAAAATTGCGATTGCCGCAGGCAATAACATGATATTTTCTTGCGAAAATCCGGAAAATGCAAACATTTTCCGGTGGGAGGGTCAAGACCCTCCCCTACGATGTGGTATATTATAATCGTAAGATAAACATAAATTTTTAATTTTAAGAAAGGTGTTTGCTCATGGAATGGTTAGAAATTCTCAAAGCGATTCTGTTCGGCATTGTGGAAGGTATTACCGAATGGTTGCCCGTTTCCTCCACCGGTCATTTGATCCTGCTTAACGAATTTGTAAAACTGGATGTTTCCGATTCCTTTATGGAAATGTTTGAGGTGGTGATCCAGCTTGGTGCGATCTTGGCAGTCATTTTGCTGTTTTTCCAAAAGCTGAATCCCTTTGCTCCCAAAAAAACCGCTGAACAGAAAAAGGACACCTGGCAGCTTTGGTTCAAAGTGGTCGTAGCGGTGATTCCCTCTGCGGTCATCGGATTGTTGCTGGACGACTGGATGGACGCTCATCTTTACAATTATGTGGTGGTAGCCATCACCTTGATCCTTTACGGCGTGGCATTTTTGTTTGTGGAAAAGCTGAACCAAAGCCGCTCCCTGAAAGTAGACGATGTGTACAAAATTGATTACCGCATAGCCATCCTGATCGGTGCCTTTCAGTGTTTGAGTCTGATTCCCGGTACATCCCGTTCCGGTTCTACCATTTTGGGTGCGATCTTGCTGGGTGTCAGCCGCGGTGCCGGTGCAGAATTTTCCTTCTTCCTGGCGATCCCCACCATGCTGGGTGCCAGCGGACTGAAGCTTGTGAAGTATTTGTTAGAAGGTATGCAGACCACTTCCACAGAGATTGTGGTGCTGATCGTTGGCTGTGTAGTCAGCTTCCTGGTGAGCTTAGCTGTCATCAAGGGACTGATGGAGTATGTCCGGAAGCGTAGCTTCAGCGTTTTCGGCGTGTACCGTATTATTTTGGGCGTTGCGGTTTTAGGTTATTTTTTACTGGCTTGACAAATCCCTTGCGATATGTATAATAGGGGTAGCGTATTGTAATTTTGTCTTCGGGGTGCCGGGGTAGACCGGCTGAGATAAGGCTTCCTTGCCTTGACCCGCGAACCTGATACGGTCAGTACCGTCGTAGGGAAAGATGCTTTTTGAGATGCTTTTTGTGTCGCATTGCACCTTGACGGGTTGCAATGCGACTTTTTTATTCAGGAGGCATCTTTATGCAAGCAACCAAACCACGAAAGAAAGTAAACATCCGCATTTTGACCGAAGGGGCAATTCTCATCGCTATGGCTGAAATCCTCAGCTTTTTGCCCCTTTACAAGTTCCCCTGGGGTGGCAGTATTGACCTTGCCATGCTCCCCATCCTGCTTTTCTGTGTAAGGCGAGGGTTTGGGCCAGGTATGGTGGCAAGTGTTGCCCACGCCGTGATGCAGACCTTGTTTGAAGGCGGTATCGCCATCGGTTGGGAGAGTATTGTAGGCGATTTCCTGCTGGCATATTCCGTTTTGGGTATTGCGGGACTTTTTAAGGGCAAATTTGTTCTCGGTACTTTGATTGCCTGCGGTCTGCGATTTTTGGTTCACTATGTGGTCGGTGCCACCATTTGGGCGCAGTATATGCCCCCGGAGTTTTTCGGCATGACCATGACAACTCCCTGGTTCTACTCTGCTCTATATAACGGTGCTTATATGCTGCCCAATACGGCTGCGATCCTTTTGATCTACGGACTTTTAAGCAAAACCACCCTATCATCCTATTTCCGCGGCACGAACATTAAAAAATAGGACCTCGCCAGCTCTGACAAGCACGGTTGCTTAGTTAAGCATCCCGTTATCGAATGATGTGTCATCCTGAGTGGAGTGAAACGCAGTCGAAGGATCCTCGCACCTAAATCACTGCACACCAGAAGGGATAACGGGTAGATTCTTCGACTCGCTTCGCTCGCTCAGAAAGACACAATATCGAGAGTCTAAAAAATGTGCGTTGCAAACTGCTGCAACGCACATTTTTGCTTATTTGAGGATCAGTTCACCAAAAAAGGCAGGCAGGTGGAAATTGGGCTTCGGCACATCCACCGGATTCCAGGACATATAATGCTCCTGAGGGGTCTCGTCGCCGCACTTGAAGAAATTACCCTGCAATTTTAATCCGGAATACAGCCGGAAATCCGGCTGGAAGATCTGCACAAAGGAAACGGGAATTCGCAATTCATAGCCCCAGCCGCCGGGAATATCAAAGGGGGTCACTGAGAAGATCTCGTTAAGGTTATCCCGATACAGACGGCAACGATCTGCACCCGGACGGCCATAGCCGATGTACATAGATCCGTTTGGGTTGCCTTCAAAATTTAAATAGCGATCGTCATCCGTGGGGCAAAAGAAGAATTCCAGGCAGCTATCCTTGCAGACCATATCCATTTTGCCGGTAAAACGGCGGAGGATCTGGGGCTCTATCGCCTGCAAGCGGACATAGAGTGCGTCCTCATCCCAGGCCATTTGGGCAGAGGGGATAATACTGCGGACATCGGACCACAAGTAATTGTCGATGGCGGCAACGGGGATGGTATCCCAGTTGGGTCGACCGTTGGTATGGAGAACTTCATATTGTTTCATAAAATAACCTCCCGGTGTTTTCGCAATGTTTTTTCGTATTATAACACAGATATGGCAAAAATGGAAAACATTTTTTTCCGTTGCATATTTCTGTCATCGGCGGCAAACAATACCTGCGGACACAAAATCAAGGAGGTAACATGTTATGTCTTATATTCGCATTGTAAGTTTCCTTTGTGCAGTGCTTTGTCTTGCAGGCCTTGCAGGCAGTGTTCTGGCGGCGGAGGTGGATTGCGATTCCACATACTGCTTCACCGCTCAGGACTTTTCCGAAGAAACGCTGACCGGCATTTGCATTACGGGACTGCCGGATCCTGCCACCGGTACGGTGATGCTGGGTAACCGGGTTCTGCGTTCCGGTGACATTCTGGCGGCAGACCAGTTATCCCAAATGACCTTTTCCCCTTTGCGTACAGAGGTAGACAGTGTGGCAACCGTCACTTATCTGCCTATCTATGAAAATCGGGTAGAAAAGGCCACCACCATGTCCATTTCCATTCGCGGCAAGGAGGACAAAGCCCCCGTTGCCGAGGATATGGCCATTGAAACCTATAAAAACCTGCCCAATCAGGGAAAATTGAAGGTATCCGACCCGGAGGGGCAAAAGCTGACCTATACGGTGGTACGGATGCCGAAACGGGGCGAGATCACCATCGGTGACGACGGCACATTCACCTATACCCCAAAGAAAAATAAGGTCGGGGTAGATTCCTTTGTCTACACCGCCACAGACCCGGCAGGTCATGTGTCCCGGGAAGCCACAGTAACGGTGCAGATCCTGAAGCCCACAGACAAACGGCAATATACCGATACCGCAGGACTGGACTGTCAGTTTGAGGCAGAGTGGCTTCGGAATACGGGGCTGTTTGTAGGCGAGAGCATCAGCGGCGAGATGTGCTTTTTCCCGGAAAAAACCGTCAGTCGCGGTGATTTTTTGGCTATGACCATTAAGGCGCTGGATATTCCTCTGGAGAAAACGGACTATTCTGCCATCCCCGAAGATGTGCCTATGTGGCTCAAGCCCTATGTGGGTGCGGCACTTCGCTCCGGACTGCTGGAGGGTTGGCCGGAAACAGAAAGCGGCAACTTTGAGGCAGATCGTGCCATTACAGAGGCAGAGGCCGCAGTAATGCTCCAAAACGCCTTGGATCTGGGCAAAGAGGAAACGAACCTGACACTTTCCGAAGAACTCCCCGTCTGGGCGGCAGATTCTCTGGTGGTTATGGGGCAATACGGCGTGGAGCTGGATCACAGTAAGAACCTGACCCGTGGCAGAGCGGCAGAGATCCTCTATCAGATCAGCATTTTATCCCTCACCGCCCCCGGCATGACCGTATTCCGATAACCCCCAATAAACGAAAATTTACCGTATAACGCAATCGGTATCGTACTTTGGTGTCATCCTGAGCGACCAGCGGGAGTCGAAGGATCTTCGCACTGACATGAAATGATAACACCATAGACAATGGATAGATTCT
>JAZRRA010000161.1:0-14851 GCA_045650305.1 Faecousia sp. | reverse complement strand
TGCTTTGAGGTTTGCGATCCGGCATTCCCGGAAAGAGCCTTGCAGGCAGGCGACGGCATCATTGTGGGTGGCAGCAACTATGGTCAGGGTTCTTCCCGTGAGCATGCGGCTTTGGTGCCCATGTACTTAGGTATCCGCTGCGTTGTGGCAAAGAGCTTTGCCAGAATTCATGCGGCAAACCTGATCAATGCAGGTATCCTGCCTTTGACATTCCAAAATGCCGATGATTATGATGCACTTTCTCAGGATGACAGCATTACCATCGGAGACATCCGCCAGGGTATGGCCAAGGGTCAACTGACTATGATGGCCGGCGATAAGGCAATTACCGTTTGCTGTGACCTGACAGACCGTCAGCAGAAGATTTTGCTGGCCGGCGGACTTCTCAACTATACCAAGGAGGACGGACAATGAAAGAATTAGAACTTGCATGCGAAAGCTTTAAGGTGCTTTTGCAGGAGCAACTGGATAGAATTGCCAATTCCAGCTCCGAAAAGGTGGACTATGCCACCAAGGAAAATATTGTTGTAGGCATTATCGACGGCGACGGTATCGGCCCCTTTATTACCTCCGAGGCTGTGCGTGTGCTGGAATATTTGCTGAAGGATGAAATTGCCGCCGGTAAGATCACCCTGAAGAAAATCGAAGGCCTGACCATCGAAAATCGTCTTGCTTGCAATCAGGCAGTGCCTTCCGATGTGTTGGCAGAAATCAAGACTTGCGATGTGCTTTTGAAAGGCCCCACCACCACCCCCATGGGCGGCAAGATGGAAAGTGCTAATGTGGCACTGCGTCGGGAGCTGGACCTGTATGCCAATGTCCGTCCCGTTTCCGTACCGGAAGAGGGTATCGACTGGGTGTTCTACCGTGAGAATACCGAGGGTGAATATGTGCTGGGAAGCCGTGGCGTAGAATTGCCGGGTATGGCGGTTGACTTCAAGGTTACTACCGATTTCGGTACTCGCAGAATTGCCCGTGCTGCCTTTGAGTATGCGAAGAACAACGGCAAGAACCGTGTCAGCATCGTCACGAAAGCCAATATTATGAAGAAAACCGATGGCAAGTTCACTGCTCTGTGCCATGAGGTAGCAGAGGATTATCCCGATATTACCGCTGACGACTGGTATATCGATATTATGTCTGCAAACCTGGTCAACACCAAGCTGCGTAACCAGTTCCAGGTTATCGTTCTGCCCAACCTCTATGGTGACATTATCACCGACGAGGCCGCCCAAATTCAGGGTGGTGTGGGTACTGCCGGTAGTGCAAACATCGGTGACCGCTACGCCATGTTCGAGGCGATTCACGGCTCTGCACCCCGTATGGTGGAGCGTGGTCAGGTTGAGTACGCCAACCCTGCCAGCATGATTAAGGCTTCTGCTATGCTGCTGCGGCATATCTGCCGTACCGAGGCAGCAGAAAGATTGGAAAAGGCCATGGATGCATGTGATGTGGTGGTTTCCCGCTACATCCCCGGTGCTACCGGTACAGCCTATACCGATGCCATTTTGAAACTTCTGTAATGAAAACACCCCGGATGCTCGTGGCATCCGGGGTTAAGCATTTATTTCAAATCGGCAATGACAGCCTGAATTCTTTCCATAGAGCGATCCTTGCCCAAAATCTGCATCACAGTGAACAGATCCGGAGAATTGGTCTTGCCGGTAACGGCCTGACGGACAAAGGTGGAAACATCCGCAACGGTACCGGGGAAAGCATCGGGATCTGCTTTGTAAGCCTTCATATCGGTGGTGAAACCGATTTCCTCTGTGATGACCTTGACCTTTTCAAACCACATGGAGGCATCGTCAGCGTAGTCATAGCAGTCCATGAACTTCTCCAAAACGGCAATGATGGTGTCCTTGGAGAATTTTTCTTCAAAGACGGGCTTTTCTAAGTATTCATCATAGAAAAATCCCATGTAGGGCTTTGCTTCCTTCCAGGTTGCCAAATCTTTTCTGGGCTTTTTACCGCCACGACCAATGGCCAAAATAGAAACGGCGAAATCCTTATCGGCTGCCAATTTCTCGCCAAAATCGGGATCAAACTCCTGTGCCCATTCTAAAAGCAAGGTGTAGGCTTTTTCAGCATCCATTTTGGCAATTTCATTTTTACTTACATCCGTCAGCTTTGCATAGTCAAAGAGGTTACCGGCGGGATTCAGTTTCTTGGGGCTAAACTTAAAATCACCGGCGGGGGCGGTGGGGTTAGCTCTACGCCAATCTTCGTAGTTGGAATTTAAAAGTGTCATCAGGTACTCGTAAACTGCCTCTACGGGGAAACCTTCTGCCTTATAGAAAGTCAGTGCCAATTCCGGGTCTTTCCGCTTGGAAAGCTTCCGCTTGGAATTGCCGTCCATTTTCATCAGCGGTCCAATGTGGACATACTTAGGCAGCTTAAAGCCTAAAGTCTTGAAAAGCTGAATGTGGAAGGGCAGGCTGGGCAGCCATTCGTCGCCACGGACAACGTGTGTGGTGTGCATCAGGTGGTCATCCACCGCATGGGCGAAGTGGTAAGTGGAGATGCCGTCGGACTTTAAAAGCACATGATCCACATTGTTTTCCGTGATGGTCAGCTTGCCCTTAACCAGATCGTCAAACTTGAATTGATTTTCAATAGAGCCGGTGGAGCGGAAACGCAGCACCCAGCTAAGACCCTGCTCCATGGCAGAGCGAACATCCTCAATGGAGCGGTCACGCCAAATGGCATACTGACCATAGTAGCCGGTGGTTTCCTTGTTAGCTTCCTGCTTCTCACGCATAGCAGAAAGCTCTTCTTCGGTGCAGAAGCAGGGGTATGCATGACCTTCGGACACCAGTTTTTTGGCAAAAACATGATAGATCGAAGCTCTTTGCCGCTGACGGTAAGGGCCGTAGTTACCGCTGTCGCCATCTACGGTTGCACCTTCATCGAAGGAAATGCCGTAGTGCTTCAATGTGTTAATGAGAACCTCCACTGCACCGGGAACTTCCCGCTTTGCGTCGGTGTCCTCCACACGCAGGAACAAAACGCCTTCACTCTGGTGTGCCATCCGCTCGGAGGTCAGACCCTGCACCAAATTACCCAAATGGACAAAGCCGGTGGGGGAGGGAGCCATACGGGTAATGACCGCACCTTCCGGGTTGTTTCGCTGGGGGAAACGAGCCTCCACTTCTTCGGGCGTTTCGGTCACATTGGGGAAAAGTAAATTTGCTAAAGCCATGTAATCCATAGTATCAACCTCTGTCTGTAAAATTCTTAACATACTATATCACAAGACACCATAGAAAGTCAATTTCCTGTGTTGCCTTTTTCTGCAATCTGTGATACTATAATCGAAAATGCACGGCAGGAGATGTTCCTGCGGTCACGATGAAAAGAGGAATCATCATGGAAGAAGTCCAGCAAAAGAAAAGAATGTTATCCGGCATTAAGCCCTCCGGCGATTTGACCTTAGGCTCTTATTTGGGAGCTATTAAGAATTGGGCAGAGCGTGCCGAGGAATATGACTGTTATTATTTCATGGCTGACCTGCATGCCATCACTGTTCGTCAAAATCCTGCGGATCTGCGTCGCAGAACTTTGGAGCAGCTTGCCCAGTATATTGCCTGCGGCTTAGACCCTGAGAAAAATACCTTGTTCATCCAAAGCCATGTCCGTCAGCATGCGGAATTGGGCTGGGTGTTGCAGTGCTATTCCATGTTTGGAGAGCTGAGCCGTATGACTCAGTTTAAGGATAAGTCTGCTAAAAATGCGGATAATATCAACGGCGGTCTGTTCACCTATCCCAGCCTGATGGCAGGTGATATTTTGCTGTACCAGCCGGATCTTGTTCCCGTTGGTGAGGATCAAAAGCAGCATGTGGAGCTGTGCCATACCATCGCCCGTCGTTTTAACGGCATCTACGGCGATGTATTTAAGATCCCCGAACCCTTTGTTCCCAAGGTGGGCGCTCGTATTATGAGCCTGACAAATCCCACTGCCAAAATGTCTAAGTCGGAAAATGAAGATACCGGCCGTGTACTGGTGATGGATCCCCCTGAAGTGATCATGAAGCAATTTAAGCGTGCCATTACCGACTCCGACACAGAAAATTGTGTTCGTTACGACAAGGAAAATAAGCCCGGTGTTGCAAACCTGATGACCATTTATTCTGCCTGCACCGGTAAAACCTATGAGGAAATCGAAAACGAGTTTGCTGGTCTGGGCTACGGTGCGTTTAAGCCTAAGGTAGGCGAGGCGGTGGTGGAAATGCTCCGTCCTATTCGGGAGGAATCTAACCGCATCATGAAGGATAAGGCTTATTTGGAGTCTGTCTATCGCGAGGGTGCGGAAAAAGCAAGCTATGTAGCAGAAAAGACACTGCGTAAAGTCTATAAAAAAGTGGGCTTCGTCGCTCGATAAGTGAACATTTCTATCCGCCGGTTGGAAGTTTTATCCAACCGGCGGAGTTTTTATATCAATTAAACGGGGTTATCAATTCGTTCTGTTAATTCTCGGTAGGGTGTATCCCCATAATTTACATTATGTTGCAAGGGTTATTTGGTCATTCGGTTTTTATTCGCAAAAATACAGCACCAATACACCCTCGATTATTTTCAAGAAAATAACCTTTGAGGGTGTGTTCGTGCTGAAATTAATAAACTTTTGAAAATATAACACAGAAAAGTGTTTTTGGAATCTTGCGAAAAAATGTAAAATCATGTATAATTTATTCGGCCAATTGTATACCTGTTGGATTCGCAACATAATGTAAATTATGTCGCAAATTTCGGATAGAGAGGTAGAGAAAATGACAATATTAGAGTGTAGAAATTGTGGTGGCAGCGTCCGTGTTCTTGGCGATGGATGGGGCGTTTGTGAGCATTGTGATGCTAAAATCGTGCTGCCCAAAATTGATGACGATAAAAGACGAGATTTTTTTAACCGTGCCAATCATTACCGCCGTTTGGGTGATTATGACCGGGCCTATTCCGCTTTTGAGCATATTATCGCTGATGATATGCAGGATGTGGAGGCACACTGGTGTTTGACCCTCTGCCGTTACGGTGTGGAATATGTGCAGGATCCTATCACTGAAGAATATCTGCCTACGGTCAGCCGTATGAGCTATCATTCTATTTTGGAGGACCCGGACTATTTGAAGGCGGTGGAATACGCCGATGAGCGCGGAAAGGAAATGTATCGCCGAGATGCGGAGAAAATTGCGAAAATTCAGGAAGAGTACATAACCATCTCCCGTAAAGAAAAACCGTACGACGTGTTTATCTGCTTTAAAGCGGAGGATGAAAACAAACGCCGCACCCAGGCCAATATTTTGGCACAAGATCTGTATGAAGAATTGACAGAGGCTGGTGTTCGTACCTTTTTCTCCCGTGTGACCCTTCGCAATATTGCCGGTGAAAAGTACGAGCCTTATATTTTTGCAGCATTAAATTCCGCAAAAGTAATGGTGTTTGTTACCAGTGACGAAAGTCATGCCCAGGCTCGTTGGGTTCGGAATGAATGGCGAAGATTCCTGCAAATGAAGGAGCAGGATAACGGGAAACTCCTGATCCCCGTTTTTAAGGGTATCCCCTATGACGCATTGCCGGATGAGATCAAAAACTGTGGTCAGTGCGTAGATGCGAATGTATTGGGATTCCAAGTGGGATTAAAGGAACGGATTTTAGAGCGTCTTGGGAAGAATACGCCGGTAGCTGCACCGGTGAAAAAGGCAGATGCCCGACAGATTACAGTGGATTCTCTGGTGAAAAGAAACAGACAATTGCTGGAAGACGGTAGCTTTGAAGAGGCTATGCAGTACAGCAATCGTATTTTGGATCTGGATCCGGTCAATGCAGAGGCATTTTATTATCGTTTTTGCGGTGAGATTAAAACCAGAACCCCGGATGAATTGGATCTTGACTGTGACTTTTCCGCCTACCCGACTTTTAACCGTGCCTTACAATATGCGAAAGGTGATCTCAAAGCATTTTTGGAAGATGCTTTAGAGCAAAGAAAGGCTTTTGTGGTTTATGCAGAGGCAGAAAGCCTTATGAATCAGGGGGCTTACAGTCAGGCAATTGCCCTTTTTGAGAAAATTCTGTCCTTCCATGACAGTGCGGCAAAACGAAAAATCTGTCAGGAGAAACTTGATCAAATTTCATCCTACGAACAGACTGTGGTGGAATTTGAGAGAGATATGTGTGCCTCCGGGCAGGGCATTCGGCAAGTTGTGAAGGAAAAATATCCGCAGCAGTGGGAGGAGTACCGAGCCTATCATTTAAATTATGATAATATCCGTGGCTCCTGGCACTTTACTGGATGGTTATATATGATTGCCACATTTTTGTGCAGTGTATTTTTCTTGTGGTGGGGTATGGCAGAGTTATCTGTGAGCGGATGGCTTGAGGGTATGCAGGATTTGACCGGTTCGGAGATCGCAACCAAGGTCATTGTGTTTGCCGTGTTTGGTTTTATGCTGCTCTATGTATTTCGTGCCTATAAGCTAATTGTGTCTGCTTATGAATCCGGTGGTTTTGGGTTGGTTTTTCCTTGCCTTGCTCTGTTCCTTGCCGCATTTTTTGTACTGAATTGGCTATATGACAGCTTCATTACGGAAGTGGCCGCACATTATGTGATTTTGGGAATCGGTTTGGTTTGTGCGGTGATTACCGTGTGGCAGTTCTGGTGGTGTACGGTATCGTCCCGGGAGAATAAGGCATACAGCCAATTGCGTGATTACCTGAACCGTGTGATGAATCCCTTGTATGTATCTGAGGTGACGAGAATCCTTGCCAAGTACAAAAACAGAATGGATACCTTGGAGTTGGCTAAGAGGATGATCGCTCAGATCGATCTGTCTTTTACGGATGAAAAAGTGTGCTTAAATGGCTATGCGGTTGTCCATCGCGTGGAAAAATATGTAATCCTCACCGAACTTTACAAAATTTTTGGCATGGAATACAAGGAGGACTGAGTATGAGGGTTTTGGAATGTAAAACCTGCGGTGGTCATGTTTTGCTTGTAAGCGATGTGTTAGGCCAATGTGAAAGCTGCGGTAGGACAGTTACCCTTCCAAGAGTGCGGGAGGATGTTCAAATCGAGTTTTATAACCGTGCCAATCAGTTCCGTAATTGGGGCGAATTTGACCGTGCCTATTCCGACTTCCAGCATATTATTGCTCAGGATAGCTTTGATGCGGAGGCTTATTGGTCTTTGTGTATGTGTAAATATGGCGTTATTTACAGAAAAGATTTGCAATCCGGCCAATATCAAATGGTTGCATCCCGTGTTCGGCAGGAGCCGATCTGGGAGGATATGGATTATCTAAGTACTTTGCGAAACTGTGACGAGGATGCAAAACCCCATTATCGTGCAGATGCAAGGCAAATTGACGAATTTGTAGAAGATTATTTCGCTTTCGTCCGATCAGAAAAACCTTATGATGTGTTTCTCGGTGTTCGCTACGCCGACGCAGAGGGTAAGAAAACCCGCTCCGGTGAAGTGGCGGAAACTGTATGTCAAAAACTTCGGGAAAAACAGCTTCGCGTCTATTGCCCGTGGGAGGCTCCCGGAGAAGCACATGCTGTTTTTGCGTTGGATACCGCGAAACTCATGTTTGCGGTGGTGACAGAGCCGGAAGAATTGACCGGGGATGATATTCGTTGTTACTGGCAATTGTTTCGCAGTCGTTGTGAAACGGATCGGAATTGTCATTTGATTCCCATATACAGCGGCGTCAGTCTGGAAAGTCTACCGGTGGAGATCCCCACCCATCAGGCGGTTTGTGCTGACCTTCCCGGTTGGTGGCAGGATATGTCCTGGGGTGCTATGCAACTTCTGGGGAAACAGAAAGCCCCGGCAGAGGCGGAGGAAGATGGAATTAGTGCAGAGGATTTTGTCAAGGAGGCAAGAAAATCCTTTGAAATGGGTAACCTTTCTGCTGCAGGGCTGATGGCAGAGCAGGCACTGAATTATGATGCTAATCATGCCTATGCCCATTATTATCTGCTTATGTCCAAACACAATGCCCGCAAGATTGAGGATTTGTACTGCGTGCCTGTAAATTGGGAAACCAGCACAGCTTTAAATCGGATTATTGAACTGGACAAGGGAGAATTGGCGGAAAAACTGACCGTATTTCGTACAGAGTATTGTAACCGACGGGACTATCAGGCAGCCCGAAATTACATGGCTAAGGAAGAATATGGCAATGCCATTACTTTACTTCAAAAGCTCATTGGATTTGCAGATTCGGAAAAAGTCCTCGCAGAATGTAAAAAACTCCATCATCACCAGATCACACTGGCAAATTACCGTAAGGAAACAGAAAATGACCCGATGGGACATCTGTATCGTGTGATGCAACAAAAACATGGCGATCAGGTTGAGGTTTTACAAAGAAAAATCAATCGGGTTTTCAATGCTCCCCGGGAAAAACATTCCCATGTTTTGGCGTTGGTGTGCAGTATAATCATGTTGATTCTGGGTTTATTTGTATTGATCATCAATGCCACAGATATGGAAGGAATGGATGGCGTTGACAGCTTTATCGGCGTGTTTTATATCTTGGTTGCGGCTGCCTATGGCTTTGGTGTGATGAGGTCAGTAATTCAGGGTGTTGTATTTGTGTTTTTAGGCTATCTTTGTATCTCGTCCTTTATCACGGAGCCCTATGACGGTGTAGAAAATATTGCGCTTTCAGTTCTGCCTTTCTTAACTTTTTTGGTTAATTTCAGGAAGGAGGCTTTTTATAAAAAGTCTTTAAAAGAACTGAATACCTATGAGCAAACCGTGATAACTCCTTTGGAGCAGGCTATCCTTGCAGATTTGAAGAATCGTTACGGTAGTGTGCTGACCGATGGGGAAATGGGAAGTTTTTCCACGGTGCGATCAATTTGGGAACAAGAGATTCAAAATCAACGAGTAAAATAAAGTGCAAAATGCCGGCTGCAGAGCCGGCATTTTTTACATCAAAAAATATAATGCAATGGTTAGGATCGCGTTGTTTCTATCCTCCTCGCAGTCACCGGCCATCAGTAAAAGGAGCAGAATCACGATCAGATCCCCGGTGTCAAAATCCTTTGGAAGAAGTTGCTTTAAAAATCCGAGAGGTTTCGGATTTTTATGGCATGGTGGCGGAGGCTCCGGTTTACAGCCACAATCGGGATCTGGTGGCGGTGGAGGCGGTGGGGGAGAGGGTTTGGGACGGTGATTTCCCCGATCCGGAGTGGGGTTTCGGGTATAGGAGCCGTCAGGCTGGGGAACATAACGGTTATACATGGTTTCACCTGCCTAAAAGTGTGGTGGCAAAGCCTGCCATTTTTGCTGCTCGCATGGCTCGCTCCAACTTAGCTACCCGATGGTTGCTGATATAGGGAGCAAGGGCATGGAGAAGGGTCTGCTGGTTTTTGTCAATGCTGCTTTTTTGTGCAAATCCCGACAGCTTTTGCAGCATGGAAATGTCAATATCCGGAAAACCGGCCGATTCCTGCTTGGGCGGCGGTGGGGGTGCATTGGCTTCGGAAGCCCCCTCAAAGCTTTGTGCCAGTGCCATAATCTTTTGCATCATGCCGGGATCGTTCATGACGGATGTGAGTTTTTCTTCGAAATTATCCATGGTTTTGCCCCATTTCTTCCAAAAGTTCCCGTACTCTGGGGGATTGCATCAATTGGGATAGGGATTTCTTGACTTGCTCGTAATCGCCTTGTTTCATACCCTTTCGGGCTTGTTCCATGGCATTTTCGTCGGATTTCAGCAGTCCCAACAGCTCTTTACCGGCAGGTGTACCGGCAAGACGCATGGCATCCTGCATGGAGAAATTCTGTATTGGATTTTCCACAGTATGACCTCCTTTTGGAAAAATGCAAAAATTATCGTAATATAATAGCAATTTTCAAAAATCTGTGGTACAATAATGCCACTAATACTATATGCGTCAGTAGAACGGATGGTGACCTATGAAAATTCTTGTTTTCTCCGATTCCCATGCGGCTTTGCGGTTTATGCGGCGGTGCATAGAAACGGTGCAGCCTGACGGCGTGATCCATTTGGGAGATTACTACGACGATGCCCAAACCATGGAGGAAGAATTTTCCCATATTCCGTTTCACATGGTGGCCGGAAATTGTGACCGGTATCGCTGCCCTCCAGATGCCCGAGAGATGTTGTGCTATGGGGTCGGTGGCGTAACCATGATGATGACCCACGGCCATCGATATTTCGTCAAAAACGGTCTTGGAGCATTGCTGGCGGAGGCTCGGCGACTGGGTGCTGCCGCGGTTTTGTTTGGACATACCCATCAGCAGGTCTGTATGCAGGAGCCGGATGGATTATGGGTGCTGAACCCTGGAAGCTGTGGTTACGGAGGCTATACTTGTGCCATCATAGAAACAGCGGACGGAAAAATTACCGCCTGCCGTATTATTACGGAGGCGGATTTGGAGGAAATGTCATGATTTTAGTGATCGACATCGGAAATTCCAATATTGTGATCGGCGGTGTAGAAGGGGAGCAGATCGTCTTTGAGGCAAGAGTGCGAACCGATACTACCAAAACCTCCGACGAATATTGTGTGGATTTGAAAATACTTTTGGATGTAAATGGTATCCAAACAAAGGATATTGAAGGCTCGATCATTGCCTCGGTGGTGCCGCAGGTGCTGAACTCTGTGCAAACTGCGGTGAAAAAACTGACGGGACAGCAAAGCCTGGTGATCGGTCCGGGATTAAAAACCGGCTTGAATATCCGTTTGGAAAACCCCGGACAGACCGGTGCAGACCTGGTGGTAGGCTGTGTGGCGGCACTGAAAGAGCATAAGCCGCCTATGATCATTGTGGATATGGGCACTGCTACCACAATGGTGGTTTTGGACGAAACCGGAGCATTGATCGGCGGCAGCATCAGCCCCGGTATCAAGATCTCCATGGATGCATTGACAGAGAAAACCGCTCTGTTGCCCGGCCTGCAACTGGATCAGCCGAAACGCACCATCGGCCGCAATACCATCGACTGTATGCGTAGCGGAATTATGACCGGCTCTGCCTGCATGGTGGAAGGCATGATCCAGCGGATGGAGGAAGAACTGGGGCAAAAGACTACGGTCATCGCCACCGGCGGTATTGCCAAGTTCATTTTGCCCCTGTGCAAAAGGGAAATCATTTACGATAAGGATCTTTTGATCAAAGGCCTGGTCGCCATTTATCGGGACAACCAAAAGCAAAAATAATCAGGCCATGGCAACCAGCAGCAGAATAGCTGCTGCCACACCGGCAGTGCAGGCGATGATCAAAAGATGATCGATGATCTTGTGCAATACTTCCCTCCTTGTGGCGGCATTGGGGTAGGGTGCAAGAGGAAATTCCATTTTGTTCAGGGTGGTCGTCTTCATATATTTGTCCTCCTTGTTTTTGTCTTATGCCTGAATTATATCGGGTTATATGTACGATAAAACGGACATAATAATGTGTATATCTTTGCGGATTTCCCATCTTGCATAATTTGTTGTTTTGTGGTAAAATGAAAAAAATTCTGCCGGAGGTGGGCAATATGAACTTTTTGAATACGATCAAGACATGGTTTGTGTCCGTCTGGCAGTCGATCAAGAGTGGCTTTAGCTGGCTGGGCGAAAAAATTGCCGGTATTTTCCGAAAAAAAGACCCGACGGATGTGAAGGAAGAAAAGCCTGCAAAAGTAAAAAAGGCAAAAGCAGAAAAAGCACCAAAGGTCAAGCGGGCCCCGGGGGAGAAGAGTATGTTCTCCATCATTTGCCTTTGGATCTTCCGCCTGCGTTCTGTGTTTTTGGCCATACCGGTGGTGTTCATGGCGATTGTCTATGCGGTGGAAAATGCCAAATTACTGCCTGCTAAAATTGCTTTTTATGTTCCCCTATCCCAGCAGGAGCTTTTGACCTCCAAAATGGTGGAGTTCAGTCGGGATACTGCGGTGTATTTCCCTTTGGCAGTGACGGGAACTTGTCTTATCCTGATGTTCTGCTCCCGTAGAACCATTTATCCCTGGCTGATCAGTATTTTCTCTCTGGTTTTGCCACTGTTCTTCCGCTTTATCAGCACTTTCCCAGGATAATTGATAAAACCGATTGTAGGGGCCGATGCCCACATCGGCCCGGAAAAGGGTCAATGTGGATATCGGCCTTTTTTATATAGGGTATGGAAAGTACCCATGAATCAGAAAGGATGTTCCATGGAACAAAATAAAATAGAATTATCGTTTCTTCCGGAAGTGCTGCTTCGCTGGTTTTATCAGAACCGACGGGATTTGCCGTGGCGAAAAGACCGGGAAGCCTACCATATTTGGCTGTCGGAGATTATGCTCCAGCAGACCCGTGTGGAGGCGGTGAAGGGCTATTACAGCCGTTTCCTAAATAAATTTCCTACGATTACGGATTTGGCAAATGCCGACGACGAGCTTTTGGCTAAGCTGTGGGAGGGATTGGGCTATTACAGTCGCGTTCGCAATCTGAAAAAAGCGGCACAGGTCATTTGCACAGAGTATCAGGGCAAGTTTCCCACGGCGTATGATGCCATTCGGGCGTTGCCGGGGATCGGCGACTATACTGCCGGTGCGATCTGCTCCATTGCCTTCAACCAAAGAACACCGGCGGTGGACGGCAATGTTCTTCGGGTGTTTAGTCGCCTGACGGATGATCCAACGCCCATTGATCTGCCGGCTATGAAGAAAAAGACAGCCGATGTCTTAAGGGAAATCTATCCTGACAGGGCAGGGGACTTTACCCAGGCCCTCATGGAATTGGGGGCGACCGTTTGCGGCCCTAATCGGAAACCGGACTGTGAAAAGTGTCCCTGCAAGTGTAACTGCCTGGGATTTTTAAGAAAAACGGCAGAAACTTTGCCGGTTAAAAATCCGAAGAAACAAAGAAAAATGGAAGATATGACCGTTTTTGTCCTGCATTGTGACGGCCGATATGCATTGGAAAAACGGGAAGATAAAGGACTTTTGGCAGGTCTGTGGCAGTTTCCCAATATTCCCGGTCATTTAGAATTGCCGCAGGTTATCACATGGCTGGAAGAGCGGGGAATCGCTGTTAAAAATGTATCCCGACAAGTGGAAAAAAAGCATATCTTTACCCATGTGCAGTGGAATATGCGAGGGTATTATCTGGATGTGACCCAACCTAACCAGCTGTTTTGCTGGAAAACCCCGGAGCAGATTTACAATGATGCGGCACTACCTACGGCATTTCGGCAGTTTTGGAGGAATAAGCAATCCATTTAAAAAATAGATTTAGGAGAAAAATCGTATGTATTGGGAAGAACAAACAGTAAACAGCTTTTATAATTCTTTAGAAAAGACCGGCGGCGTATGCTTGTTTCCGATTGGCTGTATCGAAAAGCACGGAAATCATCTGCCTTTGGGAACGGATGTGTACACTTCCAGAGAGATTGCTTTTCGAGCCACAAGAATTGAGGAAGCCATGATTTTCCCCAGCTGGCCATTGGGCATCGTTGCAGAGGTTAAGCATAAAGCCGGGACGGTTGCAGTCAGCAGCCAACTTCAAATTGCGGTGTATGAAGCACTTTTTGAAGAGATTAGTCGTAATGGATATAAGAAAATTGTTTTTTGCAGCGGTCACGGTGGTAATACCAATTTTCTAAATTATTTCACGCAGATGTGCTTGGAGAAAAAAAGGGATTATGTGGTGTACAATGCTGCCTGCCTGCGAATTACACCGCAACAGCATGCTTATTTAGAGCAAAAGTATGGCGAAATTCCTCCCGGCGGCCATGCCGACTACAATGAAACTGCATCCATCATGGCAATACGCCCGGATTTGGTGAAGATGGAGCAGATGAAGGTGGAGGAAAGTATGGGAACAGGGAGAGCCGCCTGGTATGAATCCCACGGTGTATCCACTGGAATTAACTGGTACGCGGAGCATCCTTACCATTTTGCTGGAGATCCCACCGGTGCTTCGGCAGAATATGGCGAGGACTTGCTGAATTTTCAGGCTCAAAATCTGGCAGAGGTTATCAAGTACATCAAAAACGATAAAATGATTCCTTATTTATTTGAGGAATTCTATTCTCAGCATAAAGATCCGCAAATTTGACAAGGGGTGCTGTCTCAGATCGAGACAGCACCTGTTTTTTCAATATATGATTTTGTTTATCGTTCTGTTATCAATTTGAATACCTACCGAATATTGTGTCATTGCCAGCCGCCCAATGGCGGCGTGGCAATCTCGTAGTACTATGAAATTGAAATGAAATATAGAAAAGTTATAAATAATATCGTATTTTCGTTATCTTTGGGCAAGCGTTGATAGCAACGCAATACCAAGAGATTGTGGGATTCAATTTCAAACGGTGCGAAAAATACCAAAGAAACATAGCTTGCTCTGTTTGAGACAGTCTTTGTTTTATAGTTGAATTTCCATATATAGTGGTTTCTGTTGACTTTTAACTACAAGATGGATATAATAAACTGGTTAAATTATGTAAGTTTGGCAGGTATCAACTATGGCAAAAGCAAGACAGGAACAATACGGAAATTCCAGCATTTCCATGCTGAAAGGGGAGGAGCGTGTCCGGAAACGCCCTGCGGTCATTTTCGGCTCTGATGATCTGGAAGGCTGTAAGCATGCGGTATTTGAAATCCTCTCCAATGCAATTGACGAAGCCCGTGAAGGTCACGGTGACACCATTATCGTCACCCGTTATGAGGACCTTTCTGTTGAGGTAGAGGATTTTGGCCGTGGCTGTCCCGTGGACTATAACGAAAAAGAGAAAGGGTATAACTGGGAACTGGTGTTCTGTGAAATGTATGCCGGTGGTAAGTACGGAGAAAACGACGAAAACTATGAGTACTCTCTGGGTCTTAACGGTTTGGGTTCTTGTGCTACCCAGT
>JAZRRA010000160.1:0-2775 GCA_045650305.1 Faecousia sp. | reverse complement strand
AGGATATTTCCCTGTAGGGGAGGGTCTTGACCCTCCCTCTATCTGCCGATGATCGCTTTGTTGGTTTTTTCTGAAGATCTATCGTTTTTGGAAATAACCAACAGCTCAAATTACGAAACCTTTAGGGAGGGTCAAGACCCTCCCCTACGGAGTTGGTTATCATTTTTTTATCATTCCGAAAATAACGCTTTTTCCAAAATTTCCACAAACCGGGTCAGGCCAATGAGGTCCTCTTCGGAGAAGCGGCCTTTTATGGGACTATCGATGTCCAGAACGCCGTAAATTTCGGCTCCGTTGCGGATGGGGATCACGATTTCCGATTCCGAAGCGCTGTCGCAAGCGATGTGTCCCGGGAATGCGTGGACATCCGGCACCAGTTGGGCGGCATTTTCCGCCACTGCCGTACCGCAGACGCCTTTGCCCACGGGAATGCGAATGCAAGCGGTCTTGCCCTGGAAAGGTCCCAGCACCAGCGCACCATCTTCCATTAAATAAAAACCGGCCCAGTTAATTTCCGGCAGTTCCTGCCACAAAAGAGCGGATGCATTTGCCAGATTTGCAATTTTATAAGGAATGCCCTCGGTCAGAGCGCCCAGCTGCTGACACAAAAATGCATAATTTACCATAGGATCGCCTCCTTAATTTAAAGGTATCATACTACAAAGAAAGGAAAGCGTCAATATTTCCCTTAATTTTCGACTTTTTCAGCGGTTACATTTTTGCTGCGCTGGCATATTAAGAAGGCAGACGAAAAGGAGGGCTGACAAATGAAAAAATTGACGAAACTCACAGCGCTTGCGCTGTGTTTCTGGCTGCTGCCCATACATGCCAATGCCAAGGAGCTGGTCCCGGTGGGGCAGGTGGTTGGTCTTCAGCTGCGCGATCACACGGTTACGGTGGCGGCTTTTGACGAAAACTGGGGTGCAGCGGCAAAAGAGGCAGGAATCCGGGTAGGAGATCAAATTTTGACGATTGATGGGAAAGCGGTTTCCTGCTCCGAGGATGTGCGAAAAGCCTTGGAAAAATCCGATGGAACGGTGATTTTGACGGTTAATCGGGATGGAAAGGAAAAGAAATATTCCATCTGCCCGCAGATCACAGAAACCGGCCCAAAGCTGGGCATTTACCTGCGGCAGGGCATCACAGGCATCGGAACGGTGACTTATTACGATCCGGATACAGGCGTATTCGGTACGCTGGGACACGGCGTCAACGGCACCGACGGAAAACTTTTACAGCTGACCAGCGGCAACGCCTACAGCGCCCGGGTGCTGTCGGTACGAAAGGGGCGCTCCGGTGAGCCGGGACAGCTGATGGGCTCTGTGGAATCCACCGAGCCAATTGGCAAGCTCACCGCCAATACTGACCGGGGTGTGTTTGGTATTACCCAGACCGGCTGGGAGTCAGAAGCGGTGGATATTGCACCATCCGGCGAGGTGCATACCGGCGCAGCGACCATTCGCTCCACTGTCAGCGGCAATACAGTTCGGGAATATTCTGTGGAAATTCTGAAAATTTATCCAAAGTCCCGGCAAAATGGCAGAAATCTGCTGCTGCGGGTGACGGACCCCGCCCTTCTGAAAGCCACCGGCGGCATCGTGCAGGGAATGTCCGGCTCACCGATTATACAGGATGGAAAACTGGTAGGCGCAGTGACTCATGTACTGGTAAATGATCCCACAACCGGTTATGGCATCTTCATTGAGAATATGCTGGATGCGGCAGCGTAAAATCGGAATGGCACCGTAGGGCACGACCTGTGTGTCGTGCCTTTTGCCATTCCCTACAGGGCATAAATGTAGGGAACGACCTGTGTGTCGTTCCCTTTGGTTATGTATTATTTCGGAACGGCACGCAGGCCGTTCCCTACGGTCTTTCGTGCATCATGATCCATTTGGTAGGATTATTTTCAATATACTGCCAAGTCTCGTTGTAATCCTGCTGATTGCGAATGACATGATCATAATAGGATTTCTGCCACAGTTTGCCGTCAAAAGGCGTTAATGTGCCATCTTTTACACCCCGGATATAATCATTGGTGGTCATGGTTTTGAAAAACCGCATCACATCTGGTAGGGAACGGCCTGCGTGCCGTTCCTTTATGGTTACGATCAAATGTAAATGATCGGGCATTATCACGTATTTATCGATGGCAATGTTCGGAAACTTGTTTTCCGTTTCCCGCACCCATTTGTGAATAATTGCATTTCCTGCCGTAGGGCACGACCTGTGTGTCGTGCCGTTTCCGACACCTACACCATCCGGAACGGCACATAGGCCGTTCCCTACGGGCAATTCCATTTGAAACAGCCGGGAACGGTTTTGGGTGCATAGGGTCACAAAATATGCGTCCTCTTGTCCGCAATCATATTCGCTTAATCTGTTCAGTTTTCTCTGCGGTATTTCCATATTGATCACCACGATTATCTTATCACACGATCTGTAAAGATTCAACTACCCGCTTTTATTGCAATTTTCATTGTCCTGTGATAAGATAACCGAAAGGAGGGGTAATTGTATGAAAAAGCAAGAAAAGATTGATTTGATTGAAAAAAGCATTGCTGAAAAAGAGATTTGTCGCTGCTTTTTTTCTTATGATCCAGGTTATTTCTATTGTTATCCCAATGCGGTGAATGACCGATTTATTCTGGGACAGGAAGAAGACGACTTCCTTTTGGATGGATATTTTATCCGCAAGATTTCTCATCTGAAAAAAGTTGAGATCCGCATGGATCACTGCAACGCCATCAATCAAATGATCGGCGTTACCGATCA
>JAZRRA010000159.1:0-3696 GCA_045650305.1 Faecousia sp. | reverse complement strand
TGTCGTAGAGTTCCGCAAACTCATAACCGTAGCCAAAGGTGCCGGAGGCAGGAATCACAGGGTTGCTCAGCTCAATGCCGCAGAGATTTACATTCAATCCCATAAGATCTCCTCCTTTTTCATCACAGGGCCTTCCTTGCAGATACGCTTGTAGCCGGTGATGGTCTTGCAGCTACAGCCCATACAAGCGCCAAAGCCACAGCCCATCCGCTTTTCAAAGCTCATTTGACCGGAGGTTTTGGAAGCCTGATAAACGGCCTTCAGCATAGGTTCAGGACCGCAGGTGTAGAAATAGCTGTATGTCATATTTTTGAGAGCATCGGTAACGAAACCTTTGACGCCATAGCTGCCGTCAACCGTAGTCACGGTAACATCAACGCCCAATGCTTTAAAGTTTTCTTCGTAAAAAACTTCGCTTTTTGTATTGAAACCTAAAATTACAGAAACTTTCTTGCCTTGTTCTACAAGTTTTCTGCAAAGCAGGTACATGGGAGGTACACCCACGCCGCCACCAATCAGCACCGGCTCATTGCCGGATTTTTCAAGATCGTAGCCGTTGCCCAATCCGGTGAGCACATCCAAAACACCGGATTGCATTTGGGACATTTTTTCTGTACCCTTGCCCACAACCTTATAGATAATGGTGAGTACATCCCCATCCACATTACAAACGGAAATGGGACGACGCAGATAAAGTCCGTCCAGTAAAATATTTACAAACTGACCGGGGGAAGAAATTGCGGAGGTATCGCCCCGCAATTTCATTTGATACACACAATCCGTCAGGGGTATATTTTCGATAATTTCAAATAATCCTTGCTTCATGGTCGTTCCTTTCCCAAATCGATCAGGCATCAATGGTGGAAATGGTCAATGTGGTTTCCTCCAAAACATCCAGAAGAACACGGACAGTATCCAAAGCGGTGAAGATGGTCACATTATTTTCTGTGGCGATCTTACGGATATGATGTCCGTCGTTATCAGAGCCGTCGGAGCCGGGTTCTTTGGTATTGAGGATATAGGCAATGTGTCCCTGACGCAGTGCATTGGGGATCTCGTCGCTGCCTTCACTGATCTTTTCCAAAATATGGGTGCGAATACCGTTTCGCTTCAGGAACATGGCAGTGCCGTAGGTTGCCTGAATGTTAAAGCCAAGATTGTAGAATCGGCGGATCAGGGGCAGAGCCTCCTCCTTATCCTTATCTGCAATGGTAGCCAAAACAGTGCCGTAATTTTGCAGGTGCATACCGGATGCTTCCAAAGCTTTGTAAAGGGCACGATTTAACTTATCATCATAGCCGATGGCTTCACCGGTGGACTTCATTTCAGGGGAAAGATAGGCATCCAAGCCGCGGATCTTATTGAAGGAGAACACCGGCACTTTTACATACCAACGCTTCTTTTCATCGGGATAAATATCGAAGATGCCCTGCTCCTTCAGGCTCTTGCCCAAAATGACTTCTGAGGCAATATCGGCCAAAGAATAGCCGGTTGCCTTACTCAGGAAGGGAACGGTACGGGAAGAACGGGGGTTTACTTCGATGATGAACACATTGTCATCCTTATCCACAATGAACTGGATATTGTAAAGACCCACAATGCCGATACCCAGGCCCAATTTCTTTGCATACTGCAAGATAATGCCCTTGACCTTATTGGAAATACTGAAAGAAGGATACACACTGATGGAGTCACCGCTGTGAACACCGGTTCTTTCTACCAGCTCCATGATACCGGGAATAAAGACATTCACGCCGTCACAGATGGCATCCACTTCCACTTCCCTGCCCTCGATATATTTATCTACCAGAACGGGCTTGTCCTCGTCGATCTCAACGGCGGTTTTCAGGTAATGGCGAAGCTGCTTTTCATTGGCCACGATCTGCATGGCTCTGCCGCCCAACACAAAGCTGGGACGAACCAGCACGGGATAGCCAATCTTATTGGCAGTATCGATACCGTCCTGAATATTGGTAACGGCACGACCCATAGGCTGAGGAATATTCAGTTCTTCCAGGATCTTTTCAAAGCTGTCACGGTTTTCTGCCCGTTCGATGGCCAGGCAGTCTGTGCCGATGATCTTCACACCACGATCCATGAGAGGTTGTGCCAAATTGATGGCAGTCTGACCGCCCAAAGAAGCGATAACGCCCTCAGGCTTTTCAAATTCGATGATGTTCATAACATCTTCGGGGGTGAGGGGTTCAAAGTACAGCTTGTCAGCAGTGGTATAGTCGGTAGAAACGGTTTCCGGGTTATTGTTGATAATAATCGCTTCGTAACCGGAATTTTTAATGGTGGTCACCGCATGGACTGTGGAGTAGTCAAATTCCACACCCTGACCGATACGGATAGGACCTGCACCCAAAACCACGATCTTCTTCTTTTCCGTCAGTCGGGAGGCATTTTCACCGGTGTAGGAAGAATAGAAGTACGGGATATAAGCACCGGTATGGCAGGTATCTACCATGCGATACACGGGCATCATGTTATTTTGCTTACGCAGGTTATAAATATCGATTTCCTTACATTCCCAGAGCTTGGCAATGAAGGTATCGCTAAAGCCCATTTTCTTGGCATCCAGAAGTACATCCAGGTTGCCGTTATTTTCCTGAAGGGTCTTTTCCATGGCAACAATACGGGCAATGCCTTCCAGGAAATAGGATGTGATCTGGGTCACCTGATGGATCTCATTGATAGAAATTTCACGACGGAGCAATTCCGCAACCGCAAAAATATTATCATCCTTGAACTCGCGGATATAGTCAAACAGCTCTTCTGTGGTACATTCGTCGAATTTTGCCTTATGGAAATGGCATACGCCGATCTCCAAAGAACGAACGGCCTTCAAAAGACACTCCTCCAAATTGGAGCCGATGCCCATGACCTCACCGGTAGCCTTCATCTGCGTACCCAGGGTATTGGGAGCAGAGGTAAACTTATCAAAGGGGAATCTGGGCAGTTTTGCGATCACATAGTCAAGCTTTGGCTCAAATGCTGCATTGGTATTGGCGATGCAAATATCCTCCAATGCCATGCCCACGGCGATCTTAGCGGTCACACGGGCGATGGGATAGCCACTGGCCTTGGATGCCAGTGCGGAAGAACGGGAAACACGGGGGTTTACCTCGATGAGGTAATACTCGCTGGTGTGGGGATTGAGTGCAAACTGAACATTACAGCCACCCTCAATCTTCAATTCACGAATGATCTTAATGGCAGAATCGTTGAGCATCTTCATGTCATGATCGCTCAATGTCATGATCGGTGCAACGACAATAGAGTCACCGGTATGAACACCAACCGGGTCAATATTCTCCATGCCGCAGATCGTAATTGCATGATCGTTAGAGTCACGCATAACCTCGAATTCGATTTCCTTATAACCCTTGACACTCTTCTCAACAAGCACCTGATGCACAGGCGAAAGCTTAAAAGCATTGGTACCGATCTCAATCAGGTCTGCTTCGTTGTAGGCAAAACCACCGCCGGTGCCACCCAAGGTAAAGGCAGGCCGGAGAACGACGGGATAGCCGATTCGCTCAGCAGCACTCTTTGCTTCTTCAAGGGAATAGGTGATCTCGGAGGGAATGACCGGCTCACCAATGGTTTGACACATTTCCTTGAACAGTTCACGGTCCTCAGCACGTTCGATGGATTCACTGCTGGTGCCAAGCAGTTCTACTCCGCATTCCT
>JAZRRA010000158.1:0-1669 GCA_045650305.1 Faecousia sp. | reverse complement strand
TGGTGTTCGGGAAGAAATAGATAAGAGAAAGAAATACCGCCGAGTGTTAATTCTGACCTGTGTTATGTTGGTGGTTTCGGTTTTGTTTGTATGGCTGAATGCATTTACAAAAGAACTGAGGAATGAGTCTTGGCTGTGTCTTCCTTTTGCCTTGGTGCGTTATCTGGGCTTTCCGGCAGTATGGATGCTGGCAGGATGGTGGATGATGGATCTATTATCGCTGCTGATCTGCTATAAGCGGTGGGATCAACCGTTCATCCACTATATCAGGATTGCATTACTTTGCTTGCTGTTTGTTATATTTGCAATCTTGCTTGTGCAAGTGGTGTATACGGGAATTGGCGACTATTTACGCTATACAACCGATGGCTTTGAACTGACGTATCCATCGATTCCGGTTCTTTCGTACTTGGTGGTCACTGTTACTTATCGCTATCCCATGATATATTCGTTCTTTGGTATTGTATTTCGCGTCATTGGCTTACCGAAGAGAAAAAAGTAAAATAATCCCCCTCCTGTCGGAGGGGGATTTGTTATTTGCATTATTCAAAAAGGAATTTTTCAAGCTCTTTTGGGGAGTGGAAGGTATAGTCGCAAAGACCGGTCATTTCTTCCAAAATTGCCGGCGCGTTTTCTTTGCTCCAGGCGGCAAAGGCGATGGGGACACCGGCATTGCGGCACATGACCCATGCGGGTTTTAAATCATCCACAACCAGCAGTTCATGGGGTTTCAGACCGTATTTCTCCATGATCCGCTCCAGAGGATAGGTGCTGGGCTTTCTTTGATGTTCCGGAAGATCCCATCCGAAGATATCATCGGGAAGAAGCCCAAAATGGGTCTGATAATCCCGAGTGATATTGATTTCGCTGGAATGAGAAACCACACAGATAATACCGCCGGCTTCTTTATATCGCAAAATCAGTTCCCTGATACCGGGGAAGGGGTCGGGCGTATGGGTCATCACATATCCCATCCAACCCTGATATTCATCCTTCAATTCCTGCTCGGTAAACTGATACCGCTGTCTGCACATATCGGCAAAACCGGGATTGAAGCAGCCGTTGGTATATTCTTCTAATGTGATGGTCTGACCGGGTCGGAATTGATCCAGGATATAGCAAAAATAGGGATAATTGATGGTGGTTTCGCTTTGCACCACGGTATCATCGTGATCTAAGACAAGACAAGGATATTTCAGCATATGCCACCTCCGATTTTTTTGTATTATACCAAAAGAAGGAAAGGCTGACAACTGAAATTTCACTTGAAAAATACGAACAAATGTACTATAATAAGATAAAAAGGAGGTGCATAGAGGTGGGAGAAGGGATCTGTCCGGTGGATGTGATCGCCATGTGCAGCGCAAATGGGGATATTCTGCCTCTGCGCCTGCGAATGGAAGATGAGGATCATCAGTTGCTACGTGTTGACATTGAAGAAGTAGTCAGCAGCAAGAAAATCCAATATGTGGGAATCGAAGCACATGTATTTTTATGCAGAGCCAATGTAAAGGGAAAACAGTGGCTTTTTGAACTGAAGTATACCATTCGGTCTCACAGCTGGTGCCTTCAGAGAAAGGTGTATTAAATGCAGGAACGGGTTATTTTTCATGTGGATGCCAACAGCGCGTTTTTGTCCTGGACGGCAGCTTACCGGGTGAAAGTTTTG
>JAZRRA010000157.1:0-3486 GCA_045650305.1 Faecousia sp. | reverse complement strand
CTTTTCGTACGGTATGTGGCGAATTGGGTGCGAATGTAACGGTCACAGAAATGGTATCTTCCCGGGCACTCGTTTATAAGGACAAGAAAAGTGCCGCCTTGCTCAAAAAAAGCAGTGGCAGTGTATGCGGTGCTCAAATTTTCGGCAACGACCCTGAGATTATGGCACAGGGTGCTGCTCTGGCACTGGAAATTTCCGGCTGTGATTTTTTGGATATTAACATGGGCTGTCCCATGCCGAAAATTGCCAATTCCGGTGACGGATGCGGTTTGATGCGTACCCCGGAATTAGCCGGACAGATCGTCAAAGCCGTGGTAGCTGCAGTGGATGTTCCCGTAACCGTCAAATGCCGGTTAGGTTGGGATAAGGGCAGTATGAATGTCCTGGATTTTACCAAACGGATGGAAGATTGCGGTGCATCCCTCATTACGGTTCACGGCAGAACCAGAAGTATGCTCTATTCCGGCGTGGCGGATTGGGATATGATCGCAAAGGTAAAACAGCAGTGCAGTGTTCCCGTGATCGCCAATGGCGACATCGTCAGTGGGGAAAGTGCAGTCAAATGCCTGAAATGGACGGGTGCTGACGGACTTATGGTGGGACGAGCCAGCTTTGGTGACCCCTGGATCTTCAGTGAAGTTTCCGCAGCCATGGCAGGAAAAGATTATGCCGGCAGACCGGCACTTTCTCAGCGGGTGCAGGTTGCCCTTCGCCAGTTCCGTCTTGCCTATGAAGATAAAGGGGAGCATATTGCTTGTTTGGAAGCCAGAAAGCATTTTGCCTGGTATCTGCGTGGCGTTGCTTACAGTAATTTTTATAAAGAACAAATCTCCGGCATCCAAACTATGGAAGATATTGAACGGATCGCCAAAGACATCGTACGGGATTTGAAATAATTACCCGGCATAGTTTTTTCGCTGTGTCACATTCTATCGGTGAGGTGATGGAATGTGGCACGGCGTTTTTTGATATGCATTGTGATCTTGTCCTTTTTATTGATCCCGGTCAATGCAGATACTATAAAATGGGTCAGTTTTGATGTACCCTATGAATCCCTTTGTTATGCTGTGGATCAGGACATCCGGACTTATGAAATGGATCAGCACATCGGTTTGATTCCCATTTTGGCGGTGTCGGCCTGCACGACGGGAGGAAAATGCGACTTAGAATCTGTGAAAAGAGCTTATAAAAATTTGGCGGATGGGAAATCACCGGAGGAAATACTGGGGAAGTTATATCAATATTATGACTATTATCATACCGCCTACACAGCAGTTTTGGGTGGCTTGATAGGAAATTATGCCATCGAAAAAAACGGGGAGAAGACGGTTTATTATGGCCTGAAAGCATTTAGTCCCATTGCAGAAGGATACGGCTATTCCCACAGTGCGGATTTTGGCAACAGCCGTTCTTTTGGGTTTAAAAGAAAGCATTTGGGAAATGACATTATGGGGGGAGCCGGTACACCCATTGTTGCGGTGGAAGGCGGTGTCATCGAGGCTATGGGGTGGAATCGCTACGGTGGCTGGCGGATCGGGATTCGATCCTTTGATTCCAAACGCTATTACTACTATGCCCATCTGCAAAAGGATCATCCCTTTTCCGAAGGCCTTGAAGTGGGGGATACGGTGCAGGCCGGAGATCTTCTGGGGTTTATGGGGCGAACCGGATATTCCGATCAGGAGAATGTCAATAATATATCCAAAGTACACCTGCACTTCGGCTTGCAGCTGATTTTTGAGGAAAGTCAAAAGGAATGTGTATCCGAGATTTGGGTGGATGTTTATGACATTGTAAAGCTCTTAAACCGGCATAGAAGCTCGCTCAAAAAGACGGAAAAAGGGTGGCAACGGGTATATCCTTATGAGGATCTGGATGTGCCGAAAATTTCTTGAATTTTATTTGACAAATGACCAATGCCATGATATACTTGTACGGATAAAATTCAAGGAGGATACCATCATGTTGTTCAGCAAGCAAAAGTTTCAGTATGTAGGCTGTACCCATGATATTACTGTTTCTTCCGGGGCTCCTGCTATGGAGGCATTGTTCTCTTTTTCCGAAAATCAATATTTTGTTTTTCCCGGCTTTTGCGATGTGCATGTGCATTTTCGCGAGCCGGGTTTTTCTTATAAAGAAACGATCGCAACCGGTTCTCAGGCGGCAGCTGCCGGTGGATACACCGCAGTATGCACCATGCCCAATTTGAACCCGGTCCCGGACAGTAAGGAGCATTTGGATATTCAGCGAAAGCTGATTGAAGATAACGCCTTAATTCATGTATATCCCTATGGTGCTATCACCGTAGGTCAGCAGGGAGAATGCTTATCGGAAATTTCCAAAATCGCACCGGATGTCATCGCTTTTTCTGATGATGGCCGGGGTGTGCAAAGTGATGAGCTTATGCGTCGTGCCATGCTGGCGGCGAAAGAACAAGGAAAGATCATTGTGGCCCATTGTGAAGTCAACAGCCTTTTAAAAGGCGGCTATATTCATGATGGTCAGTATGCCAAAGCCCATGGTCATAAGGGCATTTGCAGTGAAAGCGAGTATGCACAGATCAAACGAGATCTGAAATTGGTGGAAGAAACGGGATGTCAATACCATGTTTGCCACATCTCTGCCAAAGAGAGTGTGGAGCTGATCCGTCAGGCAAAGAAAAAGGGTCTGGATGTGACTTGCGAAACCGCACCCCATTATCTTGTGATGGATGACAGCTTCCTGCAGGAAGACGGAAGATTCAAAATGAATCCGCCTTTAAGAGATGTGCAGGATCGACTTGCTTTGATTGCCGGTATTGCAGACGGCACCATTGATATGATTGCAACGGGTCATGCCCCCCATTCTAAGGAAGAAAAAAGCAAGGGCCTTTCCGGCAGTGCCTTTGGTATTGTGGGACTGGAAACGGCATTTTCTGTGCTGTATACCCATCTTGTGAAAAAAGAGATCATCACACTGGAACGACTGGTGGAACTTCTCAGTACCAACCCGAGAAAACGATTTAACATTCCGCTTGGGAAGGATTTTACAGTTTGGGATCTGAATGAAAACTTTACAGTCGATCCGGATACATTCCTTTCTAAGGGTAGGGCAACGCCTTTTACCGGCTGGGAATTGCAAGGTGTATGTAAGTTAACGGTATGTGACGGAAATATTGTGTATAGGAAATAATAGGGAGGATATTGGTTATGGCAAAAAGAACAGATATTAAGAAGGTTTTGATCATCGGCTCCGGCCCCATCGTCATCGGTCAGGCAGCAGAATTTGACTACGCAGGCACGCAGGCTTGTCTTGCACTGAAAGAAGAAGGCTACGAGGTTGTGCTTTGCAACTCCAATCCTGCCACCATTATGACTGATACCACAGTTGCGGATAAGGTCTATATGGAGCCGCTGACTTTGGAATTTATCGCTAAGATCCTCCGATACGAGCGTCCCGATGCCATTGTTCCCGGCATTGGCGGTAAGTCGGAGGCCAAGCGGTCTT
>JAZRRA010000156.1:0-9945 GCA_045650305.1 Faecousia sp. | reverse complement strand
ATTATAATATACCACATCGTAGGGGAGGGTCTTGACCCTCCCACCGGAAAATGTTTGCATTTTCCGGATTTTCGCAAGAAAATATCATGTTATTGCCTGCGGCAATCGCAATTTTACAGCGGTAAAATTGCCGGGAGGGTCTTGACCCTCCCCTACAATTTAAATTTATTAGTACGGTAAATTTATGTTTATCGCATTATGTAACGCCGGGGATGCAATCATGGATACAGAATACTACAAATCCCATAGCTTTGCAAGAAGAATTTGTCTGTTAACATTTTGTGGGCAAACTATTAACAAAATATTCATGCTATCTTGCATTTATGCGATATAATAAGGTAAAATAGAAACAATTGGAAAACCGGGAGGTATCTTTATGGCAACATCTGTATTGGTAGTTGAGGACGATAAGAATATTCAGGAACTTTTGCAGCTTTATCTGGAAAAAGAAGGTTATGCAGTCACTTTGGCTTCCGACGGTGGACAAGGTCTTGCCAAATTCCGTGCGATCAAGCCGGATCTGGTGCTTTTGGATGTGATGATGCCGGTGATGGATGGCTGGGCTGTTTGTAAAGCCATCCGCAACGAAAGCAGCACACCGGTGATCATGCTCACCGCCAAAAGTGAAGTGGATGACAAGGTCACCGGTTTAAAGGCCGGAGCCGACGACTATGTGACAAAGCCTTTTGAAATGAAGGAATTGCTGGCTCGAATCGAAGCAGTCCTTCGTCGCTCCGATTGTGGCGAAGGGGAGAAAAAGGTTCGCCGTTTGGTATTTGACAAGCTGACCATTGATATGGATGCTTTTGAATTGCTGGTAGATGGAAAAAAGGTGGATGCCCCACCCAAGGAAATGGAACTGCTGTTCTATCTGGCGTCTTCTCCCAATCGGGTCTATACCCGAAATCAGTTGTTGGACGAAGTTTGGGGATTCGACTATTTCGGTGATTCCCGGACGGTGGATGTCCATGTAAAACGCCTTCGTGAAAAACTGGAAGGTGTTTCGGAAAATTGGGGCGTGCGTACCGTATGGGGCGTAGGATACAAATTTGAGGTTCTCTGATGAAAACATCCTTTAGCCGTAGTTTTTTTCCGGCTGTTTTGGTTTTATTGGCGGCACTGTGCTGCATTGGTTTGCTGTTTCAGTTCCTTGCCAAAAATGTTATGGAAGATCGGGCTATCGAACGGCTGAAAGTGCAAGCCGATACGGTGGCCAATCTTGCCGGAGCATACCATGAAAACAACCCGGAGCAGGCAGACACTTTTTTCCTGAATCTATCCGTATCCGCTCGTGTTTCCCAGGCAGATACGGTGATTTGTGATGCGAAGGGGCAGCTTTTGCTTTGCTCGGAAAATCCCATGGGCTGTGAGCATCAGGGCATGCAGATCAGCAAGGCCTATCTGGATCGGGTTTTTGCCTCCCAATATACCGTGGATACGGAGGTCATGGAAGAAATCTACACCGATACCCGGTATGTGGTTTCTGTTCCCATTCGGGATTCCCGGGGGAATGTGTTGGGGATTGTGATCGCCTCCTCCCCGGTGCAGGATACCCTGACGGTTTTGGAGGCCATGGCACGAATTTATCTGACCATTTCGCTGATCACGGGCATTTTATCCATTGTGATTATGATTTGGGTGGCACGGCGACATAGCCGCCCCCTGCTTCGCATGAAACAGGCCGCCGTTGCGTTTGGTCATGGCGACCTGACGGCCCGTGTGGCAGTACAACCGGGACACCCGGAAGAAATCCGGGAACTGGCGTTGGCCTTTAACAATATGGCGGATTCTCTGCAAAAAAGTGAATATCGCCGTCAGGAATTTGTGGCCAATGTGTCCCATGAGCTGAAAACCCCCATGACCACCATTGCAGGCTTTGCCGACGGCATTTTGGATGGCACGATCCCCCCGGAGCGGCAAAGTCACTATTTGCAGATGATCTCTCAGGAAACCAAGCGGCTAAACCGCCTGGTTCGCAGTATGCTGGATACCACCCGACTGCAGGAAAATCGGCAGATTCCCGAAGAACAGAAGTCCCGGTTTGATGTTTCGGAATGTGCCGGTCAGGTGCTTTTGGGCTTTGAACAGAAGATCAATGAGAAAAAACTGGATGTGCAGGCAATGTTCCCGGATCGTCCCGTCTATACCCGCGCCCAACAAGATCATATCATCCAGGTGATGTATAATTTGGTGGACAATGCGGTGAAGTTTTGTCCCATGGGGGGCAGTCTTTGGCTGAAGATCCGCACCGGCGGAAACCGACTGTATGTGTCCGTGGGCAATACGGGCAACACCATCCCCCCGGAGGAATTGCCACTGGTTTTTGACCGGTTCCACAAACTGGATAAAAGCCGCTCCAAAAACTCCGACGGCTGGGGATTGGGACTTTACATCGTCAAGACTATCATCGGTGCCCACGGGGAGAACATCTCCGTTGTGAGCCGTGAGGGGAAAACAGAATTTACCTTCACCCTTCCTCTGGTGAATTAAGAGGTTATCTATGAAAAAACACAACGATTTACGCCAAGCGGAACAAAATACCTACCAGACCGGATCTACCAATCCCCCGAAAAATTATCAGGGGACGATCTGCGTTTTGCTGATTTTGGTGATTGTGTTGGGCAGTGTGGTCAGTATTCTCAGTATGCTGAATATTCGACTGTTTCAAATGCTGGAGCAAAAGGAACAGAGCGTTTTGCAGTTTTCCACACAGCCGGAGGCTGAGCCGCCGGAACCGTTGCCGGAGGGCTGCCATGTGCCGACATTGGGCCTGACGGGGCAGGAAGTTACCAATTTGTATCGCAGTTATCAGGATTGGCCGGAGGGGGTCTATATCTCCAATGTAACAGAAGGAAGTCCGGCACATCGGGCCGACCTCCGTCCGGGAGATATTCTTCTGGCGGTGGAAGGCGTTGCCGTGGATTCTTGTGCGGCGTTGGAAGAAATTACCGCTACCCTTACCGCCGGAAAAACCGTCACATTCACTGTATTCCGGGAGGAAAAGGAATTGACACTGAAATTGACGGCAGACTGAAAAATCGGGATGCCCTATGGCAACAAGAATTGATCAAAAGAGCAGGAGTTTATTATGGAACTATTATTTACACAAAGGGTTACCGTAACGGAAGATCGTGTTAATTCCGCCGGTAATTTGAAACTGTCCGCGATTTTACAGTATGCCCAGGAAGCTGCCGGGGGACATTGTGAACTTCTTGGTACGGACTGGGATACCATGGCCGCCAAAGATATGTTTTGGGCAGTGCTGCGTCATCGGGCGGAGATTAAACGACTTCCCCAAATAGGAGAAACCCTTACCTTAGAAACCTGGCCCTTGCCCACCACCCGTTCTGCCTTTCCCAGAGCCTTACGGGTATTGGACGAAACCGGGGCGGTCATTTTCCAGGTGATGAGCCTTTGGGTGCTGATGAACACTAAGACAAGAGCCATGATCCTGCCCGGCAGAAGTGGCGTAGATGTACCCGGTATGGTACGCCCTGACCAGATCGCTGCTCCCGGATCTTTGACACCCGGCGTATATGCCAATACCGCATTGTGGCAGATCGCCCCCGGAGATCTGGATCAAAACGGTCATGTGAACAATGCAAAATACTTAGACCGTGCCGAAATGCTGACGGAAGAACTTGCCTGCAAGCATCCCCGGGAATTTACGGTTTGCTACCTTTCGGAAACATTGCCCGGGGAGGAATTGACCCTCAATTGGGAAACCTCTCCCGAAGGGCTTTTGTCGGTGGATGGACGCCGTACAAAGACAGATGTCCCCGGTGGAACAGAGCGTGTTTTTGCTCTTCAGGTAGAATATGAATAAGTGTTCTGTAAACCAATACGGGATCTGACAGATTTCCACAAAATTGTGGAAATCTCCCCTTGAACCCCTGCAAACCCATAGTTTGCAGGGGTTTTTACGGCCGTAGCTGTGGAAAACCCTGTGGATAATGTGGATAACTTCCCCGCAAAATTCCCGACAACTTCCCATAATTTTACAATTTATGTAAACCAATATTCCGTCACCCTATACCCATTTGACAACCACCCCAAAATTTGATACCATATAATAAAAAATGAAAATTTGTGTTTATCCTATGATTCCGTACTACCGGTGGGAGCAACCCAACGCCCTACATTGTGGTGCTGTGCTAAATTTTTTCTTTTGATTTTCAATTCTCAATTTTCTATGTTCCTATTGGAGGTCCGTATATATGGACAATTTGTTTGATATTCAAATGTCGGAACAGCAGGTGAAAGCCATTTCCAATTTGGGGCTTGCCCACATTGGCGACGGGGTTTTTGAACTGCTGTGCCGTAGCTGGCTGTGTTGTCAGGGAGATAGAACCGTCCTGAAACTCCATCGGGATACGGTGGAGCTGGTTCGGGCCCCGGCCCAGGCTAAATTTGCCCAGGCGTTACTGCCCCGTCTGACTGAGGAGGAGCAGGACTACTTCCGTCGCGGCAAGAACACCCGTACCAACGGCCATCCCAAAGCCGCCACGGTGAAGGAATATGCCATGGCCACCGGTTTGGAGTCGCTGTTTGGTGCTTTGTATCTTTTGGGGCGGACACAGCGGTTAAATGAGCTTTTTTTAGCCGTCATGGAGGAACTTTATGGCCTTTGATGCGTATTTTTTGACTGCGGTCTTGCAGGAAATTCGGGAAAAGGCCGTGGGCAGTCGGGTGGAGAAGATCCACCAACCCAGCCGGGATACGGTGATCTTTCATCTGAAATGCTCCCATGGACGGGAAAAACTGCTGTTTGCCGCCAATCCTGCTGCACCCCGTTTGCATTTGACCGGGGAAAGTCCGGAAAATCCCCCGGAGCCGCCCATGTTCTGTATGCTGTTGCGGAAGCATTTGAGCGGTGCGAGATTGGTTTCTGTAACCCAGCCTCCCATGGAGCGGCTGGCAGTCTTTACATTTGACTGTATCGACGAACTGGGTGACCCGGTGCAGAAAAAACTGGTTGCAGAACTGATGGGAAGAACCTGCAATCTGTACCTGCTGGGTGCAGACGGACGGATTACCGACTGCCTGCGTCGTATCGGTATTGATGCCAATATCAAACGCCCCGCTTTGCCGGGACTTTACTATCAGGAGCCGGAATCTGTGTGCAAGCAAGATCCTGCCGCTCTGTCCGGTGCTGAGTTTGCCGCCTTGTTGCAAGAACCGGGTGCAGATTTGCTCTGTGACCGACTGATGGATACTTTGGGCGGCCTTTCGCCTTTGGTTTGTCGGGAGGCAGCTTTATATGCCGCAGGTGATACCGCCGCCAGACTGGAAAACAGTGATCTTCCCCAGATTGGAGAAAAACTGTTCCTCTTTTTCCGGGAACATCTGCTCCACCCCCGTCCCTACTATTTCCCGGATCGGGACGGCACGCCGAAACAATATGCCTTCTGTCCTATTTTGGAATACGGCACTTGCCTGGAATATCCGGATTTCGCCACACTTTTGGATCGGTGCTATACCCTCCGGGATCGAAAAGAGGCCATGCGGCAGAAAAGTCAGGCCATCCGTAAAACGGTTTCCAATCTTGTGAGTCGTACCCAGCGGAAACTTGCCGTACAAGAAAAGGAATTGACCGCCACTTTCGATCGGGAACGGCTCCGTCAGTTGGGAGATATTGTCACCGCCAATCTCCACCGGATCAACCGGGGACAGACTGTGCTGGTAGCGCAGGATTTTTATGATGAAAACATGGGGGATATTGAAATTCCCTTGTCACCACTGTTGTCACCCCAGCAAAATGCGGCAAAATTCTATAAAGACTATACCCGTATGAAAAATGCGGAAAAAGAACTGACCCGACAGATGGAACTGGGTGAGCAGGAGTGTATTTATCTTCGCAGTGTCCTGGAGGAACTGGAACGGGCAGAAACCGATGGGGAATTGGATGAGATCCGTCGGGAATTGCAGGATGGGGGATATATCCGTCCTGACACTGGCAAAAAGAAAATGAAGCAGGCAAAATTGCCGCCTTTGCGGTTTGAATCCACCGATGGTTATCCCATTTATGTGGGCAGAAATAACCGACAGAATGAGGAATTGACCTTCCGCCTTGCCCGTAAGGACGATATTTGGCTCCATGCCCAAAAAGTCCATGGCAGCCATGTGATCATATCCTGCGGCGGTACGACACCGCCGGATGATACCGTCACCCAAGCGGCACAATTGGCGGCCTATTATGCAGAATCCGCCGGCGGACAGAATATCCCCGTGGATGTGACACCGGTCAAGCAGGTGAAAAAGCCCCCCAACGGAAAACCGGGCATGGTGATCTACCATACCTACCGCACCGTCATCGTCAACCCCTATAAAGAGATTGTGGTCGACCCCCTGAACGCAGAAAAAATATAAATTGACCCTATTATTCGTAGGGAATGCATTTATGCATTCCGTTACACTTTTCAATTTATGATAAGGTTGTGTTTTTATGAAAAAATTACTGGCGTTGCTTTTAGCTCTTTGTATGCTGCTTTCTCTGATGGTGGTATTGACCGGCTGTGAGGAAACGGGGAAAAAGAAAAAAACTTCCGCTTCCCGTGACGATGATGCGGATGAAGATGACGAGGATGAGGAAGATAACGAAGATAATGAGGAAAACACCGATCCGGAGGATGACCGGGAAATTACCGACCCGGACGATGGCGGCGATGTGACCGAATATCCGGTTCCTCCCCAGCTTCAGTACGGCAATCAGGTGGGACAGTATTGCCCTTCTGCCACGCTGAAGGTTGTTAACAGCATAGTAGGTGAGGTTGTCGATCCCTCTGCCACCGGGAAAATTACGATTGTCAACTTTTGGTTCAACCAGGCTGAAAGTTGTACAAACCAATTATTCAACTTTGAAGCACTCCTGGAAAATTACGATATTTGCATTATTGCGATCCATGCTGCCTTTGGTGAGGAGTATATGCAATCGTATATTACGCAGTACCATCCCAACAGCAGCATTGTATTTGCCAGCGATACCCTTTCCAATGGTTTCAATGGTGATTTTTATATTACCATGGGTGATGTGGGCTATTATCCCTATTCTTTATTGCTGGACGAAAACGGCATGATTGTGAAAATTTTTGAAGGCGGACAATCCTATCAGGATATGGAAAGTGCCATTGTAGACGCCGGGGCACAATTACGGGAAGGCGGCGAAGCTACCGGAATCCAGGTGATGGACAACTATTTCTGCCTGCAGGAAAGCGAATATCTGGGAAACCAGGGTGTGCGTTGCTGTCATATTCCTGCTGTTTACTATAACGGCGTGTATTTGGAAAATGTCAATACCGCCATGTATGAAGAATTAACCTCCTATATTTCCGAATGGGGGCCGAAAAATATGATCTACGAATGGAGTTTTTCGGGAGATGTTCTTTCTGTGATTGTGCGACGCCGAATTGTTGAAAACGATCATACGGAATATGAAATTTATAATATTTCTTTGAGCCAGGACAGGTTTTTGTCCCAGGATGAGTTTTACGAGGCCCTTGGCACCACACGCAGCACAGCCATGGGATGGCTGACCAATATGCATGAAAATTTCAATTACAATTTAGTTCCCAATGAATATATGGATCAGTCGGTGATAGACTGGATGAAGGAATCCAACCTCTCTCAGGAAAATTTGGATAACAGTGTTGCGTTTATCGGCTTTGATAACACCATCCATTTTAAAACCTACCACTATGTCCCGGCCGGCAGCGGTATTTCGGTTGTACTTTATGGAAATAGAGGCGTTGAATATCAGCTAACAGAGGAAAATCACCAGAATTGTGCCCAATAATTTTTAATCAATTTTATGTTTAGAGGTAATGTCTTATGAAAAAGTTATGTTCTTTGCTGATGGCAATTTGTATGCTCGTTAGCGTTGCTGCGTTGTCCGGCTGTGGGGAAGTGTCAAAATCGGATGCTACGGAAAAACCTGTAGAATCCACACCTGCCACCCAGCCGACCCAGCCGGAGGAAACCATCCCGGAGGGTAATCAGGTTGGCAACCGCTGTTATAGCTTTGACCTGGAAATTGCGGACGAAAACGGTGCAACCGGGGAAACGATCAATCCTGCCACCACCGGCAAGGTGACCGTGATCAACTTCTGGGGAACCTGGTGCGGACCTTGCAAAGCGGAATTGCCCTATTTTGATGAAGTGGCCAGCACCTATGATGTTACGGTCATTGCCATCCACTCCCGGGACGGCAAAGAGAATATGCCGGAATATATTGCCCAAAATTATCCTGATTCTGCTATGATATTTGCATGGGATAAAACCGGAGAAGATCGCTTCCAGGATGATTTCTTTATCAAAATGGGAAATGTGCCCGGTATTCCCTATACCATCATTTTGGATGCCGATGGCATTATTACCTTTACAAAAGTTGGCATGATGGAGCATGAAGAACTGATCCAGGCCATTGAAAATGCCGGTGCCACCATAAAATAAAACAAAAGGGCTGTAAAAAACGCATATATACGCACTGTTTATGCAAAAGATCTTGGCCCCCTCGTTTTGAGGGGGCTGGCAAAACCGAAGGTTTTGACTGGGGGAGTGTCCTATCGCAGGGTAAGACACTCCCTCTAACTTTACCTCAAGGAAAAGCCACCGCTCTTAAAGAGGGAGGCAAGGCATCCAATACATACGCTGAATATATATTAGGTTTTTTACAGTCCCTTTTTATAATTCTATTTCATCCGCAATCCCAAAATGTGTTCCATAGCGATACAGTTCGAATCCCCCTTTTATATATGGTATACAAAATATACACAATATATCTATCTATGTCAATGAAAAAGGTATACCATGTATACGGGTGATATTTATGAAGAAAACGGAATTCATATCCTTTCGTACTACATCTGATGTGAAAGAAGCCTTGTGCAAGGAAGCGGAGGATAAAAAGTGGAGTGTATCCCAGCTTGTGGAGATCATCGTCCATGAATGGGTAGATGCTCATGCAAAGCAAGATCCTACCGCATAAAAGCGTAAACATTCAAATCGTAGGGGCGGATGCCCACATCCGTCTGTGGTACAGTGCCATTTCGTTAAGAGAAAACTTCCGATGTTGTGTCATTCTGAGCGAGCAATTGCGAGCCGAAGAATCTTCCTATTTCCAATTTGCTGTAAAGTGATTGGATGCGTAGATCCTTTGGCTTCGTTTTACGCCGCTTAGGATGACACATTTTTTGTTTGCTGCATATTTCACTGTCCCAAAGGTGCATTTTTTATTGCGTTTATATCCCCCAGGGGGGCTTACGAAAGGGAAAAAACCGTGATATAATGCGAGAAATGACAGTAGGAGTATAAAAAATATCATCGTATGAATCATATCCTTTCCCTTCAAAGAAAACGACGCACCAATACCCTTGTGGTGATTTTCATGATCCTGGCGGTCGTGGTGTGTTCTCTCGTTTGCTTGTTTGCCGGTTCATCGAATCTAAGCTTATCCCAGTGCTTTGCGGCACTGCGTGGAATGGGCACACCGGCAGAAAACCGGATCATTTGGGGCATCCGGATGCCCCGTGTTTTGGCGGCACTGATCGCCGGAGCAGGTCTTTCCATTTCCGGCCTGATTATGCAGACAACTTTAAATAATACCATGGCGTCCCCCTCCACATTGGGTGTTTCCAATGCGGCGGTATTTGGTGCCAACTTATCCATTATCGTATTTGCCGGCGGATTTTTAACCACCGGAAATAACCTGGCGGATTTTGATGTGGGAGCGAATCCCTATGCCACCAGCCTGATGGCATTTCTGTTTTCCACTGCATCGACCTTGCTGATCCTGGGACTTTGTACCCTGCGGTCCTTCTCGCCCAATGTGGTGGTGCTGGCCGGCATTGCGGTTGGCTCTGTTTGGACTGCGGCAACTACTATTTTGCAGTTTTATGCCACCGATGTAGGCTTATCCGCGGCGGTTATATGGAATTTTGGAGATCTGGG
>JAZRRA010000155.1:0-2258 GCA_045650305.1 Faecousia sp. | reverse complement strand
GAGGGTCTTGACCCTCCCGGCAATTTTACCGCTGTAAAATTGCGATTGCCGCAGGCAATAACATGATATTTTCTTGCGAAAATCCGGAAAATGCAAACATTTTCCGGTGGGAGGGTCAAGACCCTCCCCTACGATGTGGTAAATTATAATCGTAAGATAAACAGAAATTTATCCCAGCAATTGTTTTGCCAGTTTCATCGTTACCTGGGCACAGCGGTTGGCAGCCATAGCCTCAAAAGAGGGATAGTCCATCTCCGCAGAATGATCCGCCTTATCGGAGATACAACGCAAAATCACAAATGGAATCCCGTTGCGATAAGCTGTCTGGGCAATCGCCGCTCCTTCCATTTCCGTACAAAGTGCCTGCGTTCTTTCAATAATTTGATTTTTCAGCCCTGCATCGGCAACAAACTGGTCGCCGCTGGCCACACGGCCGATCCGGACAGTGCAGCCGGTCTCATTGGCTGCCGCATTTGCCAGTGCGATCAGGTTTTCATCCGCCGGGAAGCTTTGCGGCATGCCGGGGATCATACACATGGGGTAACCAAAGGCCACACAGTCAAAATCATGGTGCCACACATCACTGCTGATAACCATATCGCCAATATCTTGTTGGGCACACAAAGATCCGGCAATACCCGTATTGACAATATGAGTCACGCCAAAACAATCGCATAGAATTTGGGCTCCGATGGCGGCATTGACCTTGCCGATGCCGCATTTCACGACCACCACGGAAAGCCCCTCCAAAGTACCTGCATAATAGGTCGTGCCAGCCTTTTCCGTAACGGTGAGATCCTTCATTTTTGCCTTCAGGGTGTCCACTTCGATGTCCATAGCGCCGATAATTCCCAATTTGATCATGGTATTCTCCTTATCCTTCCGGGTAGTACAAACGGTCATTTCCTGCTGTTTCCAGCAGATCACAGTACCGCTTGCCCCAATAATTTGCCATGGGCAGATTCATGTCCAGATAATTGCCGCAATCCTTTGCAGATGCCCCGGGAACTTCTCCCCGAAAATCCCGGATAAAGGCAAAACAATTTTTCACCAGTTCCAAAACATCCCAGGATTCCAAATCGCCTGCCAACAGCAGATAAAAACCGGTGCGGCAACCCATGGGGCCAAAGTATAAAACCCTTTCTTTCCATTCCGGTTCATTCCGCAGATAGGTGGCGGCCAAATGCTCCATGGTATGGATCTCCGCGGTATTCATGACGGGCTCCTCATTGGGGGAGGTGAGCCGCAGATCAAAGGTGGTGACGGTTTCCGCTCCTACCCGATCCTTTCTGGAAACATAAAGTCCCGGTTGCAGCTTAATATGGTCGATAGTAAAACTTGTGATTTTTTCCATGGCACACAGCCCTTTCTTTTGGGATACCCTTTTATTTTTTCCTTTTGGGACAATTTACAAACACGCCCACAGCCATAATGACGGCAAATACCACAAGATACCAAATGCAGGCGGTTTTGTGGCTGAAAATGCAGGCAACGATCATAAACACACTGCCGCACAGAGAAAGTCCCGGCATGATAAAACGCCGCAATACATTTTGATCCTTCTCCTTCTGCATCCAACGGATCAGCATAGGCAGGTACATCAGGTAGATGGTAATAATGGGAAGTTCCGAAGAATCAAAGATAAACGGTCCTTCTTTTCCAAAAATCTGGGCAATGTTGGTAATATAGTAATAAAGGAACCAGACTGCCGTGATCATCAGGGCGAAAATGCCGGAATTGGTAGGCATATTGGTCTTTCTATCCACTTGTCTGAATGTTTCCGACGCAGGACCTTCTCCCCGGGATGCCAGGCAGTACATACACCGGGTGCAGCCCAACATCAGTCCGTTGGTTGTACCCAGGCAGGAAATAGCAATAAACAAATTGAGGATATTACCAAATACGCCGCCAAAAATGTTGGTAAAGGCAACCGTCGCACCTTTGTTGATCAGTTCCTGATTGGAAGCACCACCGGCCACGCCGATATAATAAAATAAGTAAGCCGATATGATCACAATGCCGCCCACCACCAATGCCCGGGGCAGATTCTTTTTGGAATCTTTGATCTCCGCGTTGATAGAAGTGGCAATGATCCAGCCTTCATAGGCAAAAGCCGTTGAGCAAACAGCGGCAAATAAGGGATTGCCGTGAACGACTACATTGGTTGCAGGCGTAACAAAATTGTGCTGCAAAGTACCGCTGACAAGACCTACGATCAACCCCACTACTGCCATCAGGGCCAGGGGGATCATTTTGAT
>JAZRRA010000154.1:0-8791 GCA_045650305.1 Faecousia sp. | reverse complement strand
GGTATTTACGCAGAGGAGATTCGAACAATCAGCGGTAAATTTCCGTTTATCTTACGATTATAATATACCACATCGTAGGTGAGGGTCTTGACCCTCCCACCGGAAAATGTTTGCATTTTCCGGATTTTCGCAAGAAAATATCATGTGATTGCCTGCGGCAATCACAATTTTACAGCGGTAAAATTGCCGGGAGGGTCAAGACCCTCCCCTACAATTTAAATTTATTAGTATGGTAAATTTATGTTTAAATGCATATTAATTTACAAGATTTTGTGAGAAAAACCGGAAATTCGTTGAAATTCCATGTAAGATGGTGTATAATTTTGGAAACGGATCTGCAATTTGCAATTTGGTAACCGCAGATTAAAGGAGAGATAGTATGAAACGATTGTTTGCGTGTTTGCTGATGGTTTTGGTTTTCCTGGCTGTGACACCTCTTTCGGTGGCGGCTACCACCTTAGATGGTCTGGAAATCGAGATCAACACCAACAAAGAAGAGTATGAAGAACATGAAAGCATTTCCGTGACCCATATCATTACCAACACCAATGATACGGCAGTCACCAATATCAAGCTGGAAAATGTCCTTCCGGAGGGGTACAGTGCCAAAGAAGACGCCCCCCTAACTACCCAGGTGGAATCTCTGGCACCGGGCGAAACTATGCGGTTTACCGCAAAGTTAAACTCCGATACCCCGGAATCCAACGAGGGCAATGTGGTTTTGACCATTATCTTGTTCTGTTTAGGCGGTCTTGTGGTGGCAGGCGGCGGTACGACGGTTGCCATTTTGGTGATTCAGAACACCAAAAAGAAGAAGGCAAAGCAGATCCTTTCTGTATTTTTGTGCATGGCCATGCTGGGCGGCATGATGATCCCCGCATCCGCCAGCGAAGAACCCAGCGTTTTGAACCTGACCCGGGAAGTGCAGGTTGGCGGTTCTGCCATGACCTTAAACTCTGTATTGACCTATGATCCCATTCCCGGTGAGAAGGTAAATCTTGCTGTGGATGCAGAGGGTATGCTGTTGGATGCGGCTACGCGGGTATTCCATGTGGTCAAGGAAATGAAAGCCCTAAGCGGTACTTTGCTTTATACCGAGGATGTGAAGGAAGCCACCTGCGAAATTCGGGACATTAACGGCAATATCCTGGTTTCCAAAAGCTTTAAACCCGGTAACATGTGGAAGGTGGAGGGCATTGGCCTGATTGTGGGTATGAACCTGGTTCGGGTAGGTGTCAGCTACTTAAACGGCATGCGTTACGAAACCAACTTCAAGATCAACAATGTTTGCGAGAAGAATATGGAATCTCTCGAAGTGGACAAGGGAGATACCGATCAGGACGGCGTTTTGAACTTCATTGAGAATATGTACCACACCGATGCCGATAACCCCGACACCGACGGTGACGGTTTGGATGATTATGTGGAAATGGCAGTAGTGGGTACAGAGGTAAACAATACGGACACAGATCAGAACAGTGTTTCAGATGGAGAGGAAGATACAGACCGGGACGGCCTGACCAACAGTCAGGAGGTCAATGAGCATGGCACAGACCCGATCAGTGCGGATACGGACGGCGATAATCTGTCCGATCATGAAGAAATATTTGAAATCTATACAGATCCTGTTCTTGCCGATACCGATGAAGACGGTAAAAATGACGGTTGGGAATTGGAAAACGGCTATGATCCTTTAGAAGTCAATACCGATTTCCCCGAGGATGAGGAAGCCCCCATTCCCGACAATATGACGGTGGAATCCGACGGCGAAGTGGTCATCACGCCTTTGGAGGATGATCCCCTTATCAATGAGGACACCCCCGGTTACATTGGCTCTGATCCCATTGAGGTGGAGCTTGAAGAGGGTCACGATGCGGATATTTCCATTTCCTATGATCCGGATGCCATGGAAGAAGGCGAAGATCCCACGCTGTACTATTTCGACGAGGAAACACAAAGCTATGAGGAAATCCCCAGCAATGTTTCCGAGGGAACAGTCAGTGCCACCATTAACAAAAGCGGTAAATATGTGCTGCTGAACCACAAATTCGTTCAGGATGTGTGGGAAAACGATATTTTCAAGCCCAGCGAGCTGAACAGCGATGGAACGATCGATGTGGTATTTGTCATTGACCGCTCTCAGAGTATGGACAGCAACGACCCCAACGCCATTCGTAAGGATGTAACCAAGGCATTTATCGAAAAACTCCGTGAAGGCGTGGACCGTGCCGCATTGGTGCAGTTTACTGCCATTGGCGAGAAGATTATGGATCTGACCTCCAACAAAACGGAGCTTTTCAATACTGTGGATATGATCGAAAACAGCGATGGCGGCGGCTGTGCCGGTTCGGATGCCAATGCCGGTACAAACGGCTCTGCCGGTATCCGGGAGGCACTGAATATCCTGGCAGAATCTCAGGCTGCCTATAAGTACATCATCTTCCTGACCGACGGAAACGACACTACCGTTTCCGAGGACTACGGTGACGAGGAAGGTACTTATGGACTGACCGGTGAGGCACGGCAAAAGGGCATTATCATCCATACGGTGGGCCTGGTTGGCACCGGCGATGTGGATATTGATTTGCTCAAGCGGGTAGCAAAAGGCACCGGCGGTAACTACTACTTGGCCAGTGTGGGCGATGACGCGGAAAACAACAGCGAACTGGTGGAAATTTACGACCAGATTGAATCCGTTACCATCGATCGCCATTTGGACAGCAACGATGACGGTATTTCCGATTATTACACCCGTTTGATCTGCGAGCAGAAACTGGGTACCGGCACGGGCCTGATGAATCTGTTTAACGGCGAGAGTTTTGAAACCATCCAGCAAAATGCGGATTTTGACGGCGACGGCATACAAAATGGCGATGAATTGCAGATCATCGAAAATGACCGTGGTGTTTTTGTGAAAGTTAATTCACTGCCCTATCTTCAGGATTCGGATTGTGACGGCATTTCCGACCCAAGAGAATTGGAATTGGGCACCAGTCCCATGAAGAAAAACGGAAATGTGAAGATTGCAGATGTAAGCTGGCTGTGCAACAGTGCAAACTTTGAGTCCAACGACTATCTGGAAATCTACAATAACAATGTGCTGGAACGGGGTGCAGTATTTATTGGCAACGCCTTCTTCGGTACAACCTTGGATCAAACCAATCTGTACCGGCAGGTGCTTTTGGATTACTTCACAACCATCGACCAGACCATGCTCACCTCTGCCTCTGAGGCTACCTTCGATGCCTATGTGGAGGCATTCAACCAGGCGGTTTGTGATGCTATCGAAGATGGTATTATTCAGCTTTCCAATGGGGATGATCCCAGTGCTTTGGAAGAAGAACTGAAGTCCCTTAAGGATTTTACAGATAAGGTGGGTGATATCTACGATATTGCTGATGACAGTAAGCTGCTGGAAAATATCGTGGAGCTGATCAACACCCCGGCAAAGGTAGAAAAATCCAATCTGGAGAAGATTATTGCCGGCGTGAAGAAGCAAATGGATGCGGTTACCCTGGATGATTCCCTGACCCCTGCACAGAAAAACGCCAATCTCAATAAGCTGACTGAAGAATTTTATGATTATGTAGGCAAGTCCAAAAACCTGAAAACCAAAATTCAGGGCAAAACCGGTATTCTGAAAAAGATCGGTAAGATTGCGGATGTGGTGGATAAGGTTACCTTTGTGATCGATGTGGCACAAGACAGCTGGGATGCATACAAAGACATCAGCAATACCCTGGCGGCACTGGAAACCGTGGAAGAAAATCTGTATATTCTGGATTGCATTATCAACAATTCTGACAATACTTATCTAAGTGCAGCCGCACGGGATATTCGCCTATACCTCAGCGATATTTTTGGTGATCAGACCGGCCAGCTGCTGGCAGCACTGGATCGCGGTGGTATGGTGGTCACCAGTGCCTCTCTGGAAGCACTGCACATGGTGATCGGCGGTGCCGGTGTTCCCGGTGCCATCGTGGAACTGGTAAGAACCTTTGGTAACCTGGTGTTCAATTTGGATGACGCATCCAAGGCTGCCGCAGAAACGGTTGCGTTGGCTGCATCGGCAGATATTTTGGCAGAAAACTACATGGATCACCTGGAGGGCGGTTACGCACAAACCAATGAGGATTTGTGGATTGCCTACGCCAGCTATTCCGATAAGCTGTATATCTGTATCATGAATTTGGCAGAGCTGCGAAAGCAGGCCGAGGCAAAAATGGCATCCTGGCAAAAAGGCGATGTTCAGACAGCCTGCACGGAGAATGCTACCCGGTGCGGACAGATCATGGGTACTTATCAGATGCAATATTACATGATGTTCCTTCGGGAGTAACCGGGAGAAAATATGATAAAGAAAATTAAAATTAGACCGATTTATCCGGCGGTTTTGTACTTTTTGGCTTGCCTCATTTTTCTTCTGGAAGCGTTATTTGTGGAGAAGATGGACTATGTATTTGATTTCGTGGGGTACGGGGGTGCTTTCCGTCCCCACGATCTGAAAATACTGGGGCTGCCGGCATACTGGTTTTTGATGCTGTGCGGTTTCGTCATCAGCCTGGGTATCAGCTTGAAAGGACGAAATATCTATGGTTTCAGCCTGCCGGCGGCGTGGCTGATCCCGGTTTGTTTCCTGCTGATTTCTTTTTTGGGCGGTAAGGTGCTGTACATTGCAGAGCATTGGGAATCCGTTGCAGCAAACGGTATAAGCTTTGACGGTCTTTCCTTATTTGGTGCGATTTTTGCCGTTCCTTTGGCGGCGTGGTTGGCATCTTTGGGAAAAAAGCTGTCCTTTGACAAGCTATTGGACCTGAGCACACTGCTGGGACTGACTTTACTGGTTTGCGTTCGCACCGGTTGCTTTATCAGCGGCTGTTGCGGTGGCATTAAATTCTGGCATGGCACACGGCCTGTTATCCTTCCGGTACAACTGATGGAAGTGGTGGCAGATCTGCTGATTGCAGAGGTATGCCTCCGGGTACGGGATAAGACAAAGCAAAGAGGGATCATGTATCCGCTTTTTATGATTCTTTATGGTGCTTGCCGATTCCTGCTGGAATTTTTGCGTACCGGAGAGAAAATGCTGTGGATCTTCACCGGCAGCCAACTGCTCAGCCTGGTTTGTATTGCCATAGGCGTTGCACTGATCCTGCGTGTCAAAAAGCAAAAGACTTTCGGAACATAAAAATAAAAAGGGGAGTGTTGCATGAATTTGCAACACTCCTTATTTTTGCCCGTCAAAGTCAAAAATGTTTGCCGACAGCCGAGGATACGAATGGCATTAACTTTCAGATAAAGCTCTCAAAGTTGTGTCTTTCTGAGCGAGCGAAGCGAGTCGAAGAATCTACCGGCTATCCCATTTTCTGTGCTTACATTCAGTGCGAAGATCCTTCGACTGCGTTTCACTCCGCTCAGGATGACACGGCTTTCGATAACTGGTTACTTAAGGGGACACCTGTCCCTACACATGGAAAAGGGTATTTCTTGATTTTTGATTAAATTCCTAATATGGTGCAAAGCTGTTCCGTAGCTTGGTCGTAGTTATCAAAATCCACCACATAGTCGCAAATCTCTGCGTTTTTGTTTTCAAATTCGATGGCGGTCAGACGGTTGACTTTATCCTCAATAGAGGAATTTTTACGCAGGATATTGGCCATCAGGGCTTTTTTCTCACGACGCATATAGATGGTGGTTACATTCCGGAAGTAGGTTTTCAGGGACATGGCACCGCAGATGTCCATGGTGGTCAAGACATGCTTGCCGCTTTTCAGGATCTTCACCACATCCGCCTTTTTGGAGCCGTACCCATGACCGGCATACATGGTGGATTGGAACATCTCACCGCTGTCCCGCATCTGCCGAAATTCCTCTAAGGTCACATAATTATACCACTGGTTTTCTTCCACCGCTGTGGGGTCGTTGGTGGTATAGCTTTTTAGTTTTTCGAATTTATCGGTCATGGCAAGGATTCGGGTCGCCAGCTTGGATTTGCCGCTGCCCGATGGACCAACCAAAACCACAATACCCGTTTCCTCCGGGGAAAGTGCCTGTTCCTTGGTGGAGTAGCTTTCTGCAATGACCTCTACCAATTTTAAAAACTCATTATAGTGATTGACAGCCAGCATGCCGGTTCCCTGCTGATTCCAGGGACGACGCATTAAAATCGGGTATCGGGCATTGGAACGGAGGATATTATGCATGGCATCGTCAAAGAGAATATCGGTTTGGATTTTATCCTTTCCGGCACCCATATAGATGTGATCCGGGGGAATTTCGGGAAATTCCTCCATGATCCGTTGGGCTCGGATTCCCATAAATTCCGGGGGAACGGCTGTGGCAATATAAACCTCGGTCATTTGGGATAGTTTTCGCACAAATTCCTTTGCTCCCTCATAAACCGGTTGTGTACGGTAAAATTCCGGGTCGTCAAAATACTGATAGATGGTATCCACACGGGTGCCTAAATGCCCCCATGTTTCCTTTTCATAAATGGTCATAGGAGGGTCAAATTGATATTTCTCATTGGCAAGACGGATGGCATAGGAAGTACATTCCATCAAAAGGTCATCCACATCCAGCGCAGTGGAAAGGCGATATTTTCTGCTCATATTTTTCACTTCACTTTCTTGTAAAAATCTTGGTTTAGCACCCGTTTTTTTGTCAAACCGCCGGAATCAAAATGCAGCCTGCCGTGTTTGATACAGAAACACGGAAAGCTGCGGTATCCGTATTATAGCGGAAAGTTTTGAAAAAAGCAAGGGAAATTTTTGCAAATTGCACAAAAATTTCGACAATATTCTTGCGTTTTTGGATGTTGTGTGGTATGATAATAAAAACATCGAAGGAGATGGGACTATGAAATATGTATGTGAGCTTTGCGGCCATGTATACGATGAAGCGATTGGCGATCTTAAAAAGGGGATCCCGTCCGGAACGGAATTTTCTGCTTTAACGGCAGAATATGAGTGTCCGGATTGCGGCTCCGGTAAGGAAGCGTTTGTCAAGGTCTCCAGCGGTGAAGCTGCCGCTCAGGCTGATGCAGAAAACTATTGCTCCCAAAGATAAACGAAGAAGCTGCCAGAGAAATATAAAAAGCACAAAATCTGCAAATTTTGCGGATTTTGTGCTTTTTTATATGGTTTAGGATTCCTCATTGACACGCTGTTCGATACGCATCAGGGCATAGGCCATTGCATCGTAGGTCTTTTGGCTGACGGCATCGATATAGCCGGCTTCAAAAGCGGCCATGGCTTCCCGGATCCGCACCACACGAAGGGGTTTTCCTTCCTCAGTGATGGTGAAGATGGGGGTGTAGGAAAATCCGGTGATGGAGGCTTCGCCGGTGGCGTGATCTTTGGTAATTTCCAGATCCAAAATAATGCTGTACTCCGTACCGGCACGAGTCACATCACCGATGAAATCGCCTAAGGAGTATGCCACCAATGTACCGGCCTGGGGATCGTAATCGATCTGACGGACATAGTGGGGATGTGTGCCGATGATGGCGTCTGCACCGTAGCTTTGCAGCAGCGTGGTGATGGATTTTTGGGAATTACTGACAGTGTCGTTATATTCACTGCCCCAGTGAAGCAACGCGATGGTAATATCCGGCTTTTGTGCCTGCACAGATTCCATCACTTGTTTGATCTTTTCTTTGTCCACCTTTTGATAGGTGCTGTCATAGTCGGAGTAGAGAATATTTACGCAGTTTTCATTTCCGGGAGGCAGTGCTGTGCCATCCATACCTTTGGTGAAGGATACCACCGCAATGCGGACGCCCTGAACTTCAAACATACTGAAGCCTTGCTTTTCTTCGTATTCGTCCTGATTTTTAAATACACCCAAGGGCTCCAGACCGGCACCGCGAACACTGTCGATGGTGGTCATAAGACCGGAAATGCCACGATGGATGGAATAGGAGTTGGCAAGCTGAATCATATCCACACCGGCAGTTTTCAGGGATTGCACAAGCCCCTGGGGAGCAGAGGCGGTACTGCCGTAGGGAGAACCGCAAAGGTTACCCTCCAAATTGACGGTGGCAAGATCTGCATCTGCCAGCAGGTGTGCCACATCCAAAAAAGTATTTGTATAGTCGTAATTCTCACCGCCGGAGGCGATGACCTTATCGGTGATATTCAAATCACCGGTGGCGGCAAAGTGAATGACCGTAGGGGGCGGTACTGTTGCCGCAGGCTCTGTTTCCGAAGGCGTTGTGGATTGGGGAGGCTCGGTAGGTGTCTCGGCGGTGGGCGTTGCGTTATGGAGGGAAAATCCCAGAATCACGCCGCCACAGATCAGCAGGATCGCGCCGGCGATACACAACCGGAAAATCATTTTTTTTCTGGCCATTTGCCGTTTTAATTTTAAGTGCTGTCGTCTTCTACGCAGTTCTTCCGGTTCCAGTGACATACACAGCCTCCTTTCTGTTTTGATCAGCATAAAAAATGCTTTTTTTATTTTACACTAAATTTTCCGTTTCCACAAGTGCCAAAAATGGATTTATCATTTTTAAAAGCCGGGAACACTGTACCATCAGCGTTCCGAAAACCGGTTCCGATTTGTTGCGGAACGCCGAGGGTGGCGTTCCCTACAAGTTATGAGGTAAATTTCCGTTTATCTTACGATTATAATATACCACATCGTAGGGGAGGGTCTTGACCCTCCCACCGGAAAATGTTTGCATTTTCCTGATTTTCGCAAGAAAATATCATGTTATTGCCTGCGGCAATCGCAATTTTACAGCGGTAAAATTGCCGGGAGGGTCAAGACCCTCCCCTACAATTTAAAT
>JAZRRA010000153.1:0-2712 GCA_045650305.1 Faecousia sp. | reverse complement strand
CTCAAGAATTTTCGTTGGCTGTTATTCGTTTTAAAACGCTTAAACAATCCATTAATTGTCAAGGTGTTCATTTCGTCTTTGCGTTATTCAATTTACAAGGTACAGATCGCTTTGCCGCACCGGGGCGGTTAGCTTGCTTATTCTAACACAGCTTTTTTTACTTGTCAAGAACTTTTTTCAAAATTTTCAACATTTTTTGCTGTGGTTTCCAGCACCCCCTCTTGGAAGCGCCTGGGGTATTCTATCAAATGCTTATAAAAAAGTCAACTCGGAATATTGTCCCTATTTCGACGGTATTTGCATTGGCATTTTGGGCATTTTGACACCTTCCTGCCATTTATCCAATCTGCACCCGATTTTGTGTGCCTGCATATATTTCGCACCCTCTCTCAGATCCCCTTCTCCCTCCCACAAGCACACCTTCACAGAGCCTTTCAGCAGGGGTATCATTTCGTCTATATAGGAAACCGCATCTTCCGTTACCAGCAGATATTGTGCCGTATCTAAATAGATAATCCCGGAGCTTTGGTTTTGCATGACAGAAAGAGCTTCTTGTGCCGTTTTCCCCTCACCTTTATCCAGGGTATCGGTTTGCATCACCAGATTCTCCCCCTCCTCATGGAGGTACACCGCCTGAATTGGCTCTAATGCCGCAATATCCTGCCGCTGCACCGGCACCATTATGGCTCCCAGCAGAATGACACAATAGAAAATGATTCGCTTCATTTTTGCCTCCTTCTGTCTTGTGGGTTTAGCTTTTTCTCACGGTATTTCTCTTTTTTCAGCCGTTTCCGCACAATACTTCCACTGCCTGACAAATAGGGAACACCCAGGCACTTCAATCCCGTCAAATGGATCACCAAAATGAAAAGTCCTGCCGCTGTTCCTATGATTCCCGTCAAAGCAGACAGCACTGCGATCAAAAATCGCCAAACCCGGACTGCATTGGCTAAATCCCGATTGGGAAGGACAAAACCGCAAACACCGGCTATGGATACCATGATCAGTGCCGCCGGCGAAATCAGGCCAGCCTCCACGGCCGCAGTTCCCACCACGATACCACCTACCACAGAAACAGATTGACCGATAGCTTGGGGCAGGTGGATACCGGATTCCTGCAATAGTTCAAAAGCGATCAGAAGTCCCAGCACCTCTGCCATGGTAGAAAAGGGCACAGATTGTTTATTTTCTATAATAGAACGGAGCAACGGCAGAGGGATCACTGCCTGATGGAAGGTAGCCACAGCAATATAGATGCCGGGTAGTATCAGGCTTGCCAGTAGTGCCAGATAACGCAAGATCCGCACCGCGGATGCCCCTACAAAATCTCTGCCCCGGTCTTCCGGACTTTCCATCAGATACATCAGGTCGGAAGGAGCCAGATACCCCAGGGGCAATCCATCTACCAAAAGTCCCACCCTGCCGTCCAGGATTCCCTGGCTAAAACGGTCAGCCCGTTCTGTATATTGCATTAAAGGAAAGGCCGTTGCCCGGGAGCCGGTGATATACTCCTCCACCGCTGACGGGGATAAAAAGCCATCAATATCGATCCGATCCAGGCGTTCTTTCATTCTTGTGACCAGCTCAGGATTTGTGATCCCCTCCAGCCACACCACTGTCACATTGGTAAGCGAACGACGCCCCACTACCGTTTCTTCCAATCGCAGATCGGGAGATCGAAGGTGGCGGCGGATCAGGCTTGTATTGGATCTGACCGTTTCCACGAAGGCATCCTTCGGCCCTTTGACGGTGTTTTCCACCTCCGGGGCAGAGATACTTCGTTTTTCCGGGGTCTTGACCTCATAGGCCACTGCCCCCACTTTCGGAAACAGCAAGATACAAAATCCGTTCACCAAAAGCGTGGCTACATCATCCAACGACTTCACCGGTTTTGCCACAGCACTGTATATCGTACCGGATATTGCTTCATTATATAATGTGTCCATATTCTGTCCATGGAGCAATTCAAAAACCGGCTTCAGTACATAATCAGCCATATCCCCACCGGAAATCAGGCCATCAATGGCATAGGCATAGAGGATCTGTCCGTGAAGGTTGAGTTCCCTGACAAAGAAATCCCCGGCTTTTTGAAAGATCCCGCGGATGTTTTCATCTGTCAATGCTCCGGGATACATGGGTTGCATAGAATCACCTCATATTCACAAACAGTATGCCCGGAAATTTCAGGAATATGTGGATAAGAATTGCATTTTCCACCAAAAGGTGATATAGTGTTTTTGTTATATTATAATAAGGAGAAATATCATGACTGATATTATTGCCGCGGTATCTACGGGATTGACCGTCAGTGCCATCGGTATTATTCGCCTGACCGGTAACGGATGTGCAGAAGTTGCCGGCAAGGTATTTTCATTACAAAACGGGACACCTTTATCTGCCGCACCCAATCGGAAGCTGATGCTGGGTACACTTTCCGACAAGGAGGGTCGTATCATCGATCAATGTATGGCAGTTTTTACCCGTGGTCCCCACAGCTACACCGGTGAAGATACGGTGGAATTTCACTGTCACGGTTCTCCTGCGGTACTGAGTGCCGGATTAGAGGCTTTATATCTTGCCGGAGCAAGACCTGCCAATCGTGGAGAATTTACCAAACGGGCATTTATGAATGGGCAGTTGGGACTGACCCAAGCGGAGGCCGTCATTGACCTGATCGAGGCAGACCCCGCTGATGCCGCTGCCTACGCCGCC
>JAZRRA010000152.1:0-2334 GCA_045650305.1 Faecousia sp. | reverse complement strand
CTGTTCCGATGTGGAGGCTTAGCTCAGCTGGTTAGAGCGCCTGCTTCACACGCAGGAGGTCACTGGTTCGAGTCCAGTAGTCTCCACCAAGAGGATTAGTGTAACGGTAGCACACCGGACTCTGACTCCGTTCGCGGGGGTTCGAATCCCTCATCCTCTGCCAAAACGTGTGGTCTAAATGACTGCACACCGAAAACCGCTAGTGAATACTAGCGGTTTTTGAATTTATTTTCTATATAGTTGCACTAAAGTGTGCAACCTTTACCTCATTTCTCCCTGCGGGTAGAAGAATGTCAAGTTCTTACTACTTGAAAAGGAGAAGAAGTGAATGTACTATAAACGATATACAGGTTCAGTTTTTGTACGAAAATCTGCGGATACTCCAAGTTGGGTTAGATGGACTCACCATTCCCAAGGACCAAATTGCTGTCAGGAATGCCTAATGCTGGATGGATGTTGGTTCCCGCAAGAAAACGCACCTACATGGCCACACCATCCTAACTGCCACTGCACATTAGATCCCCTCGATTACTCCGTTGTTTTGATTAACGCAGCTTCTCGTAGCGACTATGGTAAATATGATCCATATTTGTTTAATACTCAGGGTAGGCATCCCCACGGCAAGGAAGTATTGTTCAAGCAATGGGGCTATACCGTTGATGATGCTAGATGGCTGCAATCAGAAATTGAAAAGCAAGCACGAGAAAAGTATCTTTCGGGAGATTTTACATTAGGTGATTTGGATAAACGGGGCCAACGGATCAACATTAGGGTTACAATTACACGAAGAGATACCAGTGAGCCAGTTTCTTTTATAACAGGTTGGATGGTTTATCCTAACGGTCAAATTCAATTGGTAACACCCTATGGAGGAAAGTAATTATGAAAGAACTTGATTGCATTGAGGTAATTGTTGAAAAAGATAAATATGCAAGACACGGTGTTCACAAAGGTATGCAGGGATGGATTTGTGATCCACGGCTTGTGCAGGACACATGGTTGGTCAATTTCCCGCAATATGGTGAAAAAGATGATATTGCTACAATCAGTATCAAAATTGAAGATATGCGTGAAATCCCGGTAATGGATCCCAAAATCAATGAACGCATCAAAGCTCAATTTGAGGATTCTTCTAATGCTTCAAAAGCTCTGTTTGAAAAGCCTGATGATCTGTTCGGATATTTAATTTAAACAAAGCGAATTATTTTGACCAACCTTTATTTTGGGCTTCAGAAGTTTAAGAAACATATTGAACTGATATATTTTATGAACTTATTCTTTCAATTTTTTCTTCAAATTAACTGGGGGGGTTCATCTCGGTCAACCTTGCCAAAAAAGAAACCACACCATTCTGGTGTGGTTTTCTTTTTTGCCATCGGATTCGGGATTTGAAAGGGCGGCACCAGTGCGCACACTGGTGTAAAAAGTGTCCGGTGGACACTTTTTAGCCCGTGGGAGAATCCATGGGCTTATGAACGCACCCGGTACGGGTGTGGGCATAAGTCCATTGTGTAAATGGCAAACAAAAGCTTGATCGGGATTCGAAACAATTAATTGCAACAGTCCGCTGGACTGTTGCTTGCCGCCGGTCTCGACGACGGCAACACCACTTTGATAATCGAATCCCTCATCCTCTGCAAAAACCGCCATCCATTCAGATGGCGGTTTTTATTGGCCTTGGATGGGGATGTACTGTAACAATCCCACCCAGTTACGCTGTTTCCATGACAGCCCCTTGTGTGAAGGGGGCCTTGGGTGCGGTGCGAAACTGTTAGACCAATTGGAATTTATCTAACAAATCCTCTAAATCCACTTAAAAACAGCGGTATATGGTGGTTTTTCGCTTGTTTTGCATCTTACCTTATGCAGTTTCCCTTGATTCTTCCCTTATGAGGAAAAACAAGGGAAACTTTTTTATGCTCAACTTACCACTTGGTCGAGCATCCGGGCGGAAGATCTCTTCGTTTCCCGGTTTGCGTGGGCATAGATGTTCATGGTGGTTCCTACATCGGAATGGCCTAAAAGCTCCTGCACATCCTTCGGTGCTGCGCCGTTGGTCAGAAGATTGGTGGTGAAGGTATGTCTGAGCAGATGGAAATGAAACTCACCCAGATCGGGCATTACCTTTCTCGCCCTGCGGCAGACGCTGCTTACCGTTGCCGGGGATTCAAAGGCTCCGTCCTGTCTTATACAGACCATGGACAGTTCCTTATACCCCTCCGGCACTTCCTCGGTTCTCGGCAGGCTGTACACCTCGTAGTAGACCCGGTTCTTTTCCCTTACTTCCTTGTAATAGTTAAGGGAATACAGAGGACCGTACTTCAAACTGTTTTT
>JAZRRA010000151.1:0-9582 GCA_045650305.1 Faecousia sp. | reverse complement strand
AACTATGTCTTTATGCCCTATACTTTGGTGAAGGATACCCGTACCGGTTGGGAAACTTCCAATGTCAATGCGGTTATGGATGGAGCGTTGGATCCCTTCATCAATGCCTATTTGACCTGTGCTGCCACCGGAAACTGGGTGACCAAGTAATAAAAAAGCAGAAAATAAGAAAAAATAGTAAGAAAAACTCTTGAAATTTATAAAACCTTGTGATACAATACTTTGGCTTATTATGAAATAGTCCGCATATGCGGTTTATCAGCAATGCGGAGGGAGGTTACAAAAATGTTAGAAACCATTTTGATTATCGTTCAGGTTATCATCAGTGTTGCGCTGATCCTTGTGGTTCTGTTCCAGTCCGGCAAGGAATCCGGTCTTTCCGGTGCTTTGTCCGGTAACAGTGAGTCCTATATGAGTAAGTCCGGCAGCGGCAGCTTGGATAAGAAGCTGGCTTCCGCTACTAAGTGGATCGCTCTGGTTTGGGCTGTGCTGACTTTGGTTCTTTGCTTACTGCCTAAGGTAGCCTAAGGTATAAAAATATTCCCTTCGTATGATTTGAGATCGTACGAAGGGGATTTTTTATTTTAGCATGTAAAAAAATACATTCTTTCATAAATTATCTATTGTGCAATTTGGGTATTCTATGATATAATAAATTGATAAAATGCGGAGGAATGTGCTTTGGAACGATTTGAGCAGGTGCAGGAGCGAGCAGTCTTAGTGGGACTGAACGCGGATTGCTTTACGAAAGAACAAACAGCATCCGATGAGACTTTAGAGGAATTGGAGGCATTGCTGGAAACTGCCGGCGGGTTTTGTACTGCCAAGGTTTTGCAGAATCGCCATACACCGGATGCCCATAGCTTTATCGGCGAGGGCAAGGCTCAGGAAGGAAAAATGCTGGCAGAAGCGACTGAGGCCACCATGGTCTTATTTGATAATGAGTTATCTCCCGGCCAGATTCGTGCTTTGGAAGAAATTTTCGGAGTGACGGTTCTGGATCGGTCTGCCCTGATTTTGGATATTTTTGCCCAAAGAGCCAAAACAAGGGAAGGACGCCTCCAGGTGGAGCTTGCCCAGTATAAATACTTGTTACCCCGTCTTTCCGGTATGGGTAAAAGCCTTTCCCGTCAGGGCGGTGGTATTGGTACCCGGGGACCGGGCGAAACAAAGTTGGAGTCGGATCGCCGTCATATCCGGGAACGGATCAGTCGCCTGCAAAGTGAGTTGGAGCAGGTGCGGCAGGTTCGGGGTGTGCAAAGAGAGCGGAGAATGAAAAATTCCGTTCCTGTGGTGGCCATTGTGGGCTATACCAATGCAGGAAAATCCACACTGTTAAATCAGTTGACCGGTGCCGGTATCCCGGCAAACAACCGTCTTTTTGATACTTTGGATACTACCTCCCGGCAACTTACGGTTTCCGATAACCTGGATGTGGTGCTTTCCGATACCGTCGGATTTATCGCAAAACTGCCACATCATCTGGTGGATGCCTTCCGTGCAACATTGGAAGAACTGGAATATGCCGATCTTTTGCTCCATGTGATTGATTCTGCCGATCCCAACCGGGAAGAGCATATCAAAGTTGTGGAGAGTTTGATTTCCAAACTGGCAAAACCGGGAACCAAGGTTTTGCAGTGCTATAATAAGGCAGACTTAGTCAGTCCGGAGGATATTCCCATCGGGGAAGATGTGGTTAAAATCTCTGCATCCCAAGGTGTTGGCATGGACAAGCTGCTCCAGGCCATTGAAAGGGCTTTGGGTCACAGTCGCCATCACATCCGTGTGATGATTCCCTATTCTATGGGCGGTATGGTGGAAACGCTCCACAGCAGCGCCCAGGTGCTGAATGTGGACTATACCGGAGAGGGGATCGAAGTGGAAACCATTGTGGATCCCATTCTCTATGGTAAACTGCGGGATCTGATTAAAGAAGAATTGTAAAGGGAAAGGAAGTGAACAGTTATGGAGGAATATCTGGTGCCTACCGGGTATGGCGAGGACGAATTTGTGGAAAAAAAGTCCCGTTTTATTGGCCGTGCGTGGCTGGTGGAAACGGAGGAAGAAGCCCTTGCGCGTATTGCGGAAATGAAAAAACAGCACTATGATGCCACCCATAACTGTTGGGCTTATGTGATCCGTGACGGTGCGGTTCGGTTTTCCGATGACGGAGAACCCGGCGGCACAGCCGGCATGCCCATGGTACAAGTCCTGCAAAAAGAGGGGCTTTATAATGTGGTGTGCGTAGTTACCCGTTACTTTGGCGGTACATTGTTAGGAGCCGGCGGTTTGGTGCGAGCCTATACAAAGGGTGCGAAAATTGCCATCGATGCCGCAGGAAAGTCTATGAAACGGGTTTGGTCTGTGATTTATCTGCCCTGCCCGTACAATTTTTACGAACGGGTAAAACTGGAAATTGAGGCCTTTGAAGGTGTGATTCGGGATACCCAGTTTGGTGCAGAAATCGAATTGGAGATATTGATAGCCCAAGGAAAGGCACAAGCCTTTTTGGATCGCATTGTGGATATGACCTCCGGTACTGTGGAGGGAATGGAAATTGCCCGGGAGTATCGGGCGTTTCCTGTGGCAGGAAAGGAGATGGCCCTATGACGGACATCAGGACATTATTGGAAAAAAGAGAGCATAGTCGACTGGGAAAGCAGGCTGCCTTCTCCGATGAGAGCCGGGGCAGAGTCCGTCCCGAGCCGGAGCATGATAACGATGTCCGTACTGCCTTCCAGCGGGACACGGATCGAATCGTACATTGTAAATCTTTCCGCCGTTTGATGCATAAGACCCAGGTGTTTCTGAATCCGGAAGGGGATCACTACCGCACCCGTATGACCCATACCATTGAGGTGGCGAGAATTGCCAGAACTATTGCCCGAGCCCTCAGACTGAATGAGGATCTGGCAGAGGCCATTGCCATGGGCCATGATTTGGGGCATACACCCTTTGGTCATGCAGGCGAGGGTGCTTTGAGCGAATGTATCGGAGAGCCTTTTCGCCATAATGAGCAGAGCCTTCGGGTGGTGGATGTGCTGGAAAAGGATGGACGGGGGCTTAACCTGACCTACGAAGTCCGCATGGGTATATTGGGCCATACCGGCGACCGGATCCCGGAAACTATGGAAGGCAAGATCGTTCGTCGTTCCAACCAGATCGCCTATGTGAACCACGATATTGATGATGCCATTCGTGCCGGTGTTTTAAGCGATGCAGATATTCCCAAATCCATCAGCTATGTTTTGGGCAATCATCACAGCCAGCGGATCAATACGCTGACTTGCGATATGATCCGCACCTCCATGGAGGCAGGGCAAATCATGCTGTCCCCCCAGGTGGAGGAAGCTTTGAAGGATCTGCGTAGCTATATGTTTGAAAAGGTCTATCGTAACCCGGTGGTCAAGGGCGAGGAGATCAAAGCCCAGAATATGCTCAAACGGCTTTATGAGTATTATTACAACCACCCGGAGACTTTGCCGGAGGATTTTCAGCCTCAGCTTTCCTTCGATGGCATGGAACGGACAGTCTGCGATTACATTGCAGGCATGACGGATAATTACGCGGTTGATAAATATACCGAACTGTTTATCCCTATGGGATGGCATGTTCGGGGATAAAAGTGAGGAATGGACAATGGAGAATAAAACAGTGAATATGATCCTGCGTTTTGTGCGGATCTTGTTACCTTTGGTGGCTTTGATCCTGGGTGTGATTCCGGGCAGTTATACCTCTGTCCGTCTGGATCCCAACAGCCCTACCGATGCCCCTGCTTACATCGTCAAGGCCAGCAATTATTTTGATTTTACAGCCCAGACATTGATTGACTGGATCCCCGTTATTTGTATGCTTCTGTGCATTGTGGCGGTGATCGTGGCAATTGTATGTGCGGTAAAAGAAACAGAAAACAATCTGGTGCTGCTTTCCAATTTCTTGTGCTTTGCATTGGTAGCGGATGCGGCAATTCTCATTTTCTGCAGTGCAGCTACGGTTATGATGTGGGTCATCGGTGGTGTGCTTATGACCGGCCTGGTGATCACGGCCTGGCAGGAAATGAAGATGGAAGACGCAGCGAAGAAAAAATAAAATTTTGGATTAGAGGGAAAGGAGGGAAGGAATATGGGGTTTCCCCCATCATTTATTGATGAATTGATCGCGCGCAATCCCATTGAGGATGTGGTGGGACAATATGTAAATTTACGGCGTTCCGGTGCCAATATGTTTGGTTTGTGTCCGTTTCACGGGGAAAAGACAGCTTCCTTCTCGGTAGCACCGGATAAGGGGATCTATTATTGCTTTGGCTGCCATAAAGGTGGCGGTTCCATCAATTTTATGATGGAACTGGAAGGCCTCAGCTATCCGGATGCAGTCAGATCCCTGGCAAAACGATGCGGCATGGAAGTGCCGGAGGACGAGCAGTACCAAAGTCGCTACCATGCCCAGGAGAGATTGTGGGCACTTCATAAGGAGGCGGCCAGATTTTTCCACAGCCAGCTTTACGCACCCATTGGGAAAAATGCACTTTCCTATGCGGTAAACCGCGGTATGCCCAAATCCACCTTGACGAAATTCGGCATCGGCTATGCCCCGGACAGTTGGGATATGCTGGTGAAGGCTATGCGGGAAAAGGGCTATACAGATCAGGAACTTACAGATTCCGGACTTGTGACGGTTTCCAAGAAAAATGGTGCGTTGTTTGATCGTTTCCGTGACAGACTGATGTTCCCCATTATTGATGTCCGTGGGAACATTATCGGCTTTGGTGGCCGGATCATGAATAACAATGACCCCAATGCGGCCAAATACTTAAATTCCCCGGAAACAAAGATTTTTAATAAGCGGAAAAATCTGTTTGGACTCAATTATGCCAAAAAGAGCAAATTGGGCTACCTGATCTTAGTAGAAGGCTACATGGATGCCATTGCTTTGCATCAGTACGGCTTTGATTGTGCAGTAGCCTCTTTGGGTACGAGCCTGACGGAGGAACACGCCACCTTGATTAGCCGTTATGTGGAGCAGGTGGTGCTGATCTATGATGGCGACGAGGCCGGTCAGCGAGCCACCCGTCGTGCCATTCCTATCCTGGAAAAGGCCGGTATCCGGGTAAAGGTTTTGCAGATGAAAGATGCCAAGGACCCTGATGAATACCTGAAAAAATTTGGTCCTGACAAATTCCGTCTTTTATTGGAGGATTCCTCCAACCGAGTGGAATACCAGCTCAATGCCATTGCGAAGAAATACGATATTGCACTGGATGACCAGAAAATCCGCTATGTTCAGGAATGTGCGGAACTGATCAGCACATTACCCGGCTCTGTCCAAAGAGAGGTCTATGGCGGCCGTGTTGCAGAATATGCCGGCATCAGTGCAGATGCCATGAAAATGGAAATATCCAAAGCCTATAAGCGGCGAATGGAACGGGAAAAGAAGGAGCAGGAGAAGATCGACCTGGCACCTGCAAGAAACCTTCAGCCGAAGGTGCGTACCATCCGCTATGATAATATGAAATCCGCCATGGCGGAGGAAGGTGCGATTTCTCTGGCACTTCTGGATCCGTCCCTGATGGATAAGGCGAAAAAGCTATCCGGCAGTGATTTTTCTGTTCCCTTGCTGGGAAAGGTTTATGATCAGCTTCTTGCTATGTACCGGGGCGGTTTGGAAGTGACCTTGGCATCCGTTACCGATCTGACGGCAGAGGAAATGTCCCATATTGTGGGCATCTGCCGACGGAAGGAAGGACCGGTAAATGAAGCGGCATTTTCCGATTGTGCCGAAACGATCCTCAGTATCAGTCAGGCCGGGAAAATTTCTACGGATGAAGACCTGATGGCATTTCGCAATAAATTAAAAGAAAGTAAGGGTGCGAAAATATGACCGATGCTACGGTATCTGCTGAGGACGGCGTGTTGCAGTATTTTACCGAGTCGACACCTCGCCTGGATCGGGAGCAGGAGCGGCAATTGGCCATTGGCTGTGCCAATGGGGATGTGGAAGCCATCCGCACCATGGTTCGGGCCAATCTCGGTTTGGTTGGATATGTGGTCAATAAGTATGCCGACCGGGGCGTGCCTATGCTGGATCTGTTTCAGGAAGGCAGTGTGGCACTGATCCAGGCAGCACAGAAATTTGATTATACAAAGAATTTTAAGTTTTCCACCTATGCCTGCACCTGTATTCGCCATGCCATTGACAAGTATGTTCATGAACGGCTGGAATTGATCTGTCTTCCTTTTGAAATATCCAAACAGCGTAACCGGGTTTTGGAGGCACAAAAGAAACTGGAAAAGGAAAACGGAGAAATGCCTACCTACGGAGAGATCGCCGCTTTGTGTGACCTTTCCGAAGGGGAGGTTTACGAACTGCTGAATCTGCTGCCCCATACGGTATTTATGCAAAACCAGGTAGGGGAGGACGAAAAGGATGATTTTCTGGCGTTGCTGGAAAATCGACAGGCGGTTCGTCCCCAGGAAGAGATTGTTTCCCGGGAATTGCGAAACATATTGAATTTGCTGCTATCCAAGCTGACTGACCGTCAACAGCTTGTGATCAAACGCCACTTTGGTTTGGATGGCTATACGCCCTGCTCTTTGCAGGTCATCGCCGATGATATGGGAATTTCTAAACAGAGAGCCCGTCAAATCGAGCAGGATGCCATGAGCAAACTGAAGATCATGGGTGCGGATTTTGGTCTGGAGGACTTTTTGGATGACTGATATGGAATTTACATTTGACGAAAAAGATTGGGAAAGGGAACTGGCTCCCTATATCAGCGAGCGACAGATCCTGGCAGTGCCGCTGCTCAGCCTGCTGGAATCGGAGGATGAGTCGGCGGTGGAATCGGTTTTCGCTGTGTTGGAAAATCGTGGGATCACTCTGGATATATCCGATCTTCCTGCACCGGCACTTTCCGGGCCTTGCGCACTGCGTTTGAAGCAGGAAGCCCAAATGAAAACAGCGGAAAAGGTGTTGCAAGGTCTGGATGCTTATGACCCTCTCCGTATTTATCTGCAGGAATTATCTCAAGTTCCTGCGGTGGGAGATCCCCAGAGTTTGGCACAGCGGTATGCATCGGGTGAACAGCACCTTTCGGAGATGCTGGTCAATAGCTGCCTTTCCCTGGTGGTGGAATTGGCCATGGCCTATACCGATCATGGCGTATTGCTTTTGGACTTGATCCAGGAAGGCAGCCTTGGTTTGTGGCAGGGTATCGCGGTTTATGAACAAGGCGATTTTCTGTCCCATGCCCGTTGGTGGGTCTGTCAGTATATGGCAAAAGCCGTATTTATGCAGGCTCGCAACAGCGGTGTCGGTCAAAAACTCCGGGAGGATATGGCAGACTATATGGATGCTGACCAGCGGCTTTTGATGGAATTGGGCAGAAACCCCACGGTGGAGGAGATCTCCGAGGCACTTCACATTGGTGCTGAGGAAGGTTATATTTTGGAGAAGATGGTATTAAATGCCAGAAAACTCCGCCAGGTCAGACAGGAAGAAGAGGAGAAAGAGCCTACGGAGGAAGACCAGCAGGCGGTAGAAGATACGGCCTATTTCCAAATGCGTCAGCGAATCGGGGAATTGCTGTCGGCACTTTCCCCTGAAGATGCCAAACTTCTCACACTTCGTTTCGGTTTGGAGGGCGGACAGCCCAAAAGTCCGGTGGAAACCGGCGAGATATTGGGTCTTACCCCGGATGAGGTTGTTAAGCGGGAAGCCAAGGCCCTTTTGATGCTTCGTAATAAATAAAGGAAGGTATATGGAAATGTCCAAAACCTATTCAATTGCCATAGATGGCCCTGCCGGTGCAGGTAAAAGTACCATTGCAAAACGATTGGCCCAGGAATTGGGATATTATTATGTAGATACCGGTGCGATCTATCGTACCGTAGCGTATTTCTTTGATCTTTGGGGTGTCAGTCCCAAGGATGTGGACGGCGTAGAACGCTATATTGATGAACTGACTGTTTCCATCGAATATGATGAAGAAGGCAGTCAGCACATGATCATGAACGGCATGGATGTGACCGGGGATATTCGTACCCAGGACATCTCTCAAAAGGCATCTTTGGTATCCCGTCATGCGGTTGTCCGGGATGTATTGCTGGATATGCAACGGGATGTGGCAAAACGCCATAATGTGATCATGGACGGCCGGGATATTGGCACAGTGGTGCTGCCTAAGGCCAATGTGAAGATTTTTTTGACAGCAGACCCGGAGGTTCGTGCCAAACGCCGCTGTGAGGAACTGCTTGCCAAAGGTCAAAAGGCCAATTTCGATACGGTCCTGAAAGAGATCCAGCAACGGGACTATCAGGATACCCATCGCGAGATCGCACCGCTGAAAATGGCACGGGATTCCATAAAGGTGGATACCTCCGGGCTGGATATTGAAGGTGTGGTGGCCGAGATCAAAGCCATTGTGGGAAAGAAGATTCCGTTATGAGTGTGACGATTGCCAAAAGTGCCGGGTTTTGCTTTGGCGTAAACCGGGCGGTGGAACTGGTGGAAAAGGCGGCTGTGGAAGATGGCAATGTGGTGACCTTAGGGCCGATCATCCATAATCGCCATGCAGTAGCCCATTTTGAACAGATGGGCGTGCAGGTGATCGAAAAGCCGTCAGATGCCGTTACTGGACAAACCGTGGTGATCCGTTCCCATGGCGTGACCCGTCAGGTTCAGCGGGAATTGGAAGAAAAAGGCGTTCGGATCGTGGATGCCACCTGCCCCTTTGTTAAGCGGATCCATGGGATTGTCAGTAAGGCAGAGGAGGAGGGGCGTTTGCCGGTGATCATCGGCACAAGAAGCCATCCGGAGGTGGAGGGAATCGCAGGCTGGTGCAGTCGTTGCGAGATCTTTGAAACAGCGGAAGAACTGCAAAATTGGATAAAATTGGAAAAAATTTCTAAAGATTCGCCAATTTGCATGGTTTGTCAAACAACTTCCACTGAAAGTTTGTGGAAAATTTGCACTGAAATAGCAAAAAAAGAGTTTACTAATTTAAAAATTTTTGATACAATATGTAAGGCAACTGAGTCGCGACAGAATGAAGCATCGGAATTAAGCCGTCAATGTGATGCCATGGTAGTGGTGGGAGATACCCACAGTTCCAATACCGGGCGTTTAGCTATGATCTGTCGGGAACACTGTGAGCGGGTGGCTTTGGTGGACAATGCCGCTGAAATTAAACCGCAATTTTTTCACGGTGTCACAAAAGTTGGAGTCACTGCGGGTGCATCGACACCTGCGTGGATTATAAAGGAGGTCAACAAGACTATGAGCGAAATTCTGAATGTTGAGGCTGTCCAGGAGGAGAACTTTGCTGAACTTCTCGAGCAGTCCATCAAGACTTTAAATACAGGAGATAAAGTTACCGGTATCGTAACAGGTATTGGCACAACCGAAGTCCAGATCGATCTGGGCACCAAGCATGCCGGCTACATCCCGTACGATGAAGTCAGCGCAGATCCCAATGTCAAGCCCGAGGATATCCTGAAGGTTGGCGATGAGATCGAAGTTTTTGTCGTTCGCGTGAACGATCAGGAAGGTACCTGCCAGCTGTCCAAGAAGAAGCTGGACGGTATG
>JAZRRA010000150.1:0-17363 GCA_045650305.1 Faecousia sp. | reverse complement strand
GTCGAGGGCGCCGCCCCCTACGATTTTGCTGAGGATCGGCTTTCTATCTTGGGTGCATATTGTGATAAAATATGCACCATTTTGGTTGTAATCGTAATCAGGAATACGGTTTATCTTTCGTTGCGGTAATTCCATAGCATCCCAACCTTTGCGGTTTTGTAGGGACAGGCGTCCTCGACTGTCCATGTGTTTTTTATTATAACATACCAAAAGGAAAGAGAAAAGGCAGAATTTTCTAAAACAAATTGATTTTTGCGGATAGGTGTGGTATCATAACTACGCCAAACAAGTTGAGAGTGTAGAGGACTTTATCCAAGCCTTGGATAATTACATCTATTATTACAATAACGACCGAATATCTCTAAAATTAAAAGGAATGAGTCCGGTGCAATACCGAACTCATTCTCAAGCAAGTTAATATTAAATTTTGTCTAAACTTTGGGGTTCACTTCAGGTTGCCGCACTTTTTTATTTTTACAGAAAGAAGGAACGCATTATGAAAAAAGCATTATCCCTGATCTTGGCACTTGTTATGTGCCTGTCCCTGTGTGCTTGCGGCGAAGAATCCAACAACGGAATAAGCATTCCCAAAGGTATGACAAAAGAGGAAATGTTGAATAACGCAAAGACTTTTGATGTTGCCGAATGGAAGTCGGATATGGAAAAAAATCAAATGGCAGCACAAGAGAAATACGAAGGAAATGTGTATACCATTTCTGCATTTGTTGAGAAAGTGGAGAACAACAAATGCACACTTGCTTTCTTCATAGATCCCAATGTCAGCGCTTCTAAACATTATGTGATTGCTCCGCTTGACAAAGAAACGCTTCTTACACTGACTGTCGGTGAACGAATCAACTTGGTGGGAGAAATCAAAAGCGTTCAGGATCAGCGAATCGTTTTAGATTCAGCTTATTATCTTGACAATTATACCGAATTCACCATAGAGATTGGTTCTATTCTCTATTCATCCGCAAGTGATAAACTGCCTCGGTATTGTACTGCGGATATTCAAGGTTATGTTGATGATATGTTCTCGCCATATTGTAATGTCTATTTGGATGGTGAAGTGCTTGCTGATTTGAACGAGGGGGATGAAGTTATCGTAAGAGGAATACTTTCGATATTAGGCGATTCTTTCAACCGCTATGAGTACTACGGTAAGTATGTTGGTTTGAAAATGAATGATGCAGAGATAGTTGAATAAGCAACAGGGAGCCAATCACGGCTCCTTGTCTTTTATGCTTCCAAAAGGGCTTTATATTTGTATGCGGTGGTGCGGCTGATGTCGCACACTCTCGCCAATTCGCTGATGTTGAGTTGTCCGTTCTTGTGTGCGGGATAGTGCCGCAGAAATACGGCGGGGATGTCCTCTTTGCTCACCTGCGGCCGCCCGATTTGCCGTCCCTTGGCACGGGCGTTTTCCATCCCTGACCGCACCCGTGAGCGGATCATAGCCAATTCCAACTGGCTGAACACACCCGCCATCTGTAAGAACGCTTCGCTCATAGGGTCAGCCTGACCGTTCCGGCAATCAAGGGTGATACTGCCTACAATCGCCAATCGCAAATGCTTCTCCCGCACACGCTCAATGATTTCACAAAGTTGCTGTGTGCTTCGTGCCAATCGGGAGACCTCTAACACAATCACCGATCGCCACATGGAACAGTTTAACGAATTGTTAATTGATTATTACAACACCGGCAACAGCGAAGCTTTAAAGGATTTTCTTTACAAAAACGTAATTCAAGGTATTTCTTAATCATGTGACCGCATTCTTTTTCATGATCTTCGAAAAAGAATGCGGTCGTTTTCGGTTATCAGGGAAATTTAACGGGGCAATATACCTCAAACGCCCCCTATGATTGATTTTTAGCATTTCATACTACATCATCCCAGGCAGTGTTTATTCCTTTGCTCCTTGTTTATCCAAAACATCCAGCACTTCCTGACCACGGGCCGTCAAGGCAATACTACCGTGGATGGGGTATTTTCCGTATTTAGACATATCCGCACCCTTGAGTGGGCGGTCAAAATCAATGGAGATCAGTCCTTTTTTCTCCAGGCAAATCAGGATCAGACTGTATTGCTCCGGAGTTTGTGCATCATCCTCCAGGTAAATCGGCTCATTGCTGGCGGCAGATCTTGCCACCGGCAAAAAAGCATTTTCTGCCAAAACATTTAAAAAATCCACTTCACACCGGCTTAACACCAATTCTCCTCCGCAGCCGCCGCAGGCACTGCAATTTCCGCTACATCCCATTTCTCTTCTCCTTTGTTTTTTTACTATTATATCCCGTAAACCTTCCGCAGGCAACCCTTATTTCGATGGATAAGTTCCCCTTCCCGGTCATAGAATACTATGGGAGGGATCTTATCATGAAACAAACTACCAAACAGCTTTTGATCGCATTAGCCATCCCCCTTGCTGTGGGTGGGCTTGCCACATTGTTCAGCGGCGGTGGAATGGGAGAATATCGCAATCTGAATCAGCCGCCACTGTCACCGCCGGGATGGGTGTTTCCCATTGTCTGGACAATCTTGTATCTGCTAATGGGATACAGCTCCTATCGGGTCTACACCGCAGGGAAACCAGCTAACTTTACCACCCGTGCCTTGAAACTATATGCCGCACAGCTTTTTGTCAATTTCCTCTGGCCTATCATCTTTTTTAATTTCCAGTGGTATTTGGCAGCATTTTTCCTGCTGGTGGTGCTGTGGTTTTTGATTTTACTCACCCTTCGGGCGTTTACCGCCATTGACGAAACCGCAGGAGATCTGCTGATCCCCTATCTGCTGTGGGTAACCTTCGCGGGATATTTGAATTTAGGGGTATATTTTTTAAATTAAATTCTTGCCAACAAAACATTTTTGTTATAATATAATTTCATAATCTTACACAAAAGGAGTGTACCACTATGGCAAATAAATATGCAGGCACCCAAACTGAAAAAAATCTGATGGCCGCCTTCGCCGGCGAGTCCGAGGCTCGGAACAAGTACACCTACTTCGCTTCCAAGGCTAAGAAGGAAGGCTTTGAGCAGATCGCTGCTCTGTTCCTGAAAACCGCCGACAACGAAAAGGAACACGCAAAGCTGTGGTTCAAAGAGCTGAACGGCATTGGCGATACCGCTGAGAATTTAGGCTCTGCTGCCGCAGGCGAAAACTACGAATGGACCGATATGTATGCAGGCTTTGCTAAGACTGCTGAGGAGGAAGGTTTCCCCGAATTGGCCGCCAAGTTCCGTCTTGTGGCCGAAATCGAGAAGCATCACGAGGAGCGTTATCGTGCATTGCTGAAAAATGTGGAGACCGCTCAGGTCTTTGCAAAGAGCGAAGTGAAGGTATGGGAGTGCCGCAACTGCGGTCATCTGGTCGTTGGCACTAACGCCCCCGATGTCTGCCCCACCTGCAATCATCCTCAAAGCTACTTTGAAGTCCACGCTGAAAATTATTGATAAAGAATGGGAGTGTTTTGTAACACTCCCATTCTTTTCAGAGTGTCAAAGAACCTCCAAACCGGCAAAAACAGATTATCGGCTTGGAGGTTCTGATTTTATTGTGATATTCAAAACAGTTTTACCTGGATGAATATTTAAAAGCAGAAAATCCTTGCAACGCAAGGGTTTTTGCCTTCCTGCACAACTCTCCCCACTCGAGTATCTATATACACTTCGGGGTCGAGTTGCTTGTCTTTGGTGCTTCTTTGACCTCTGGCAGTCTGTCAAAAAATACTTTTTTGACAGACTGTAAAAAAATGGGAGTGTAACACTCCCATTTTTTTATACGCTTAAGGGTTCCATAGCAGATTCTTCCGAATCCGTGGAAGGTACTTCCTCCCCAATCTCCGGCTCTTGAGATAGTTCCGGTTCTACCGGAACTTCCGGAGTCACAACCGGCTGCATAACCGGCTCCCGGATCTCATCATCCCCATCATCCTCATAATCGTCATCATCATCGTCGTGATAATCATCATAATCGTCATCGTCAATGTTCCGTGACCGCTTACGGATCGCCAGGATCAAAAGCAGTGCCAGCAACAAAATTGCCAACAATGCCACCACCGGCATCACAAAGATCAGCCACAAATACGGACTGACGCCCACCTGATTTACCACTAACCGGATCACCACAGACTGATTTTCCACCGTGGGAATAGGCTCCTGACAATAACGGCAGGTTTCTGTTTGGAAATTCCAAACATGGAGATTTTCTACAATCGTTTCCCCACAAGTACATGCTCCATAATGCCCCTGACGATCGTGAGAGGTGACCACATAGCTGTGGACATGGCTGACTGCCGCAGCTATTTCATAGCCGCAATCTGCACAATACACAGCCTTTCCCTCTGTTGCTTCCGAGGTGCTTTTATGCGGCTGTACCGGGGAATTTTCGTGACAATCCTTGCAGGTTTTCCAGTGTCCGGAACTGTCGGTTCTCCAGGATGCATCATAGGTATGATGGGTGGTTCTGGTATCGTCACAAATATCGCAGGTGGCATCGCAAACTCCGGAATATGTATGACTTTGCCATTCCTTCACCGCATCGCATTTCAGGCATACATACCAATGTGCCTGATCGTCAGTCTGCCAATTGGTGCTGTACACATGGCCAACGGAAGATCGGTATCCGCAAACCTCGCAGGCTGCCTCACAATTTCCGGAAAAGACATGCTCCTCCCGGTGCAATTGGCCGCCGCAATCTTCACAAGTTTTCCAGTGGCTTCGGTCATCCGAATAGAGAGTTTCACCGGAAATATGCGCTTCTGTTTCTTCCTTTTCACATACCTGACAGACCATGTGGTGGCTTTCCCCATCTGCGTACAACCATTGGGTGTAGGTATGCTCCTGGGTTACGGGCAGCGTAACTTCCTGGGAAAAGCCGCATTGTTTACAGCTCTGTGCCTTCAGACCCGTTTCTTTACAAGTGGGTTCTTTGGTGATCTCTTCATTGGTCCAGGTATGCTTGCTGCTTTCAACCTTGTCACAAAGGCTGCAGGTAGCTTTGTGATAGGTATTGTCGGTTTTTGTGTAGCTTCCGTAATTATGGGTGCAGTTTTCCTGCTTGCAGGTAATACAATCGGATTGGATCTTGTTATTACCGGTATAGTACTTATCATTACATCCGGAACAGTACTTATATTCCTTGTGGGGGTGTGCTACCTCGCTGGCAGTTGTGTAACTGTGGGTATGGCCGGAGGTATTGCGATAGTTTGGTCTTGCAAAGCAGTATGTCCCCGTAAGACCACGCTGGCGGATATACACGCCATCCACATAAGAGCCATCGTGGGTATTACCCTCTAAAGTGTAAAAATAATTACCTTGCACATAGTACACAATGCCGGCGTGGGCAAATGCACCATCACTATCAATGCGGAAAAACAGATCTCCCGCCTGAGGGGTACGACCACTGGAATAATAAAACACATCCGTCAGTCCAAAATCACTTGGGCTGGCATATCCGTTTTTCCGAATGATCGAAGTGGGGATATTGGCTTGATTGGCACACCAACTGATGAATGCACCGCACCAGGCCATTCTGGAGCTGCCATACCAGGCACCGTACTTTGTATATCCGTTGGATTCTTCCCGATAACCAACCTGAGTCAGCGCCACGCCAATAATATCCGCCCGTTGATCACCGGTATTTTGATGTGTATTTTCGTATGCCGCACGAACGGGTACTGCAAATTCCAAAACAGACATTGGTAACAACAGCAGTAACGCCAGCACAAAGCAAAACACACGGCTAAATGGGGTTTTCATCTTTGTTCCTCCATAAATGTCCAAATCTTCCATAGTACAATATTATAGCACCGTTTTCGGCATAAATCAAGACACCTGTAACAATTTGGAGGAATTTTGTCACTTTTTGTAACTTTTTCACTTAGAAAGTAATCACGGAATCCATCACAAACCCCATAAGCTAAGTGGGCCATACATAAATTGAGAATATTCCAATAAACAAAAATTTACCGTACTAATAAATTTAAATTGTAGGGGAGGGTCTTGACCCTCCCGGCAATTTTACCGCTGTAAAATTGCGATTGCCGCAGGCAATAACATGATATTTTCTTGCGAAAATCCGGAAAATGCAAACATTTTCCGTTGGGAGGGTCAAGACCCTCCCCTACGATGTGGTATATTATAATCGTAAGATAAACACAAATTTATGCTTTGGGGGTTAAGTCGGCGTTGATATTCCAGCAGATATAATAGGTGCCGATTTGGGGTGCGATGATAAACTCATCGGGATACTGCTTTTTCAATGCCGCCACCTCATTGGTAGGCACATTGTCGATTAGCAGCCATGTGCCGTTTTTGAAGTTACTGAGCAGATTATTGGCATCATCAGAAAGATAAAACCGAATCTTCTTCATGGTGACTGTTTCCGCATCATGGTAGTTTTCATTTTTCGCCAGGGTAATCACCGAATCATGCTCCCAGCCCTGCATGGTATAAGCACCGTTACAAAGATAGGTTTCCGGGGAGGTTGCCCAGGCATCATTTCCCTCCACTGCATCCCGTCGCACCGGGAAAAACACCGGCAGTGCCAACAGTTCGTTCCAATAACCCACGGGATTTTTCAGAGTCACCACCAAAGTTCTGTCATCCAATGCGTCTGTTTTTTCGATCAGCTCAAACAAATATCCGTAGGATGCACCCAACGCCGGATCTGCCGCCCGATCCCAGGCATAGAGAAAATCCTCAGCACGCACCGGTTTTCCATCGGACCATTGGAGATCTTCCCGGAGGGTATAGGTGTAAGTGACCGTGCCATCTTCATTCATAACACCTTCCGACAGTTCCTCGGCACAATCTGCCACCAGTACCGAATTTCCCGCATCATCTACCGACCATTTTGCCAACCCTGCAAACAAATGGCTAAGCAAAGTAGAACCATCTACCGTAGCATTCAAAGCCGGATCCAAACTATCCGGCTCGGAGGCAATACACACGGAAATACTCTCTCCACTGCCCTTCACCAGACATTGGGAAAAGAATTTATATCCCATATCGTTTGAATAAAATCCGGTGACCGAATCATCCAGCATATACAAATCCGCATAATAGTAAAGCGGCATAACACACCCGGATTCCATCAGCATATCCTCTGCCAGGTGCATCATGGCATAGCGGCTTTGTTCGTTTCCTTCTTTTTTGATTGCATGGATCAGCACATCATAAGTTTCTGCCCAGGTGCCGTTTTCCACCTTCACATCCACGCCATAGGGAGTCAGATCCAAATTATAAATCGCTACATCTTTATGCTCACCCTTACCATACTGTATATCATTGTTGCCGGAATCACTGGTCCACATATCCAAAAAGCAAATGGGGTCACTGTAATCTGCTACCCAGCCGTTACGAGCCATGGAGAAATCTCCCTCTTTTCGGGTGTTAAGAAAGGTATTCCACTCCTGATTTTGCAGGCTCAGGGTGATCCCCACTCCGGATAGCACATTTTGCAAATATTCTCCCACTGCCCGATGGGCATCGGAATTGTTATACAAATAGGTTAGGGTCGGAAAGTTTTGAAACTGCCCGGTCTGCTCGTCATAGGCATAGTATTTTCGCAAAACGGAGATCGCCTTTGAAAAATTATCCTCATAGGCATCCTGGGAAACATCGTAATATCCGGGATACTCGCCGCCACCTGCATTTTCATAAAAAGCCGAGCCGTCTGCATCCGCCATCACCGCCGGCACAAAGCTGGAAGCCGGCATCTGCCCACCCTGGGCGATCTGCTCCACGATATAATTGCGGTCCAGCAGTAAATTGATGGCTTGCCGGATCTCCGCGGCGGCTTTTGCATCCACCGGAAGGGTATCTGCATTTGTGGATACCTGTTTTTTTCTGCATCCCACCAAACCAAGTACCATCATCGCCGTCAACAGCAACAGAATCGTTTTTTTCATGATCGTTACCTCACTTAATTGGCTCTGTCCACATGATGGCAGGCCACAAAATGTTCCCTTTCTTCCTCCGTAAGCTCCGGCATTTTCTCACGGCATATATCCGTTGCATAGGGGCATCGGGTACAAAAGGGACACCCCGGCGGGGCATTTAAAGGACTGGGAATATCTCCCGAAAGAATGATACGCCGATTTTCCCGTGCCAATTTGGGATCCGGCAAAGGCACTGCACTCATCAGGCATTTGGAATAGGGATGCAACGGTCTGTGAAACAGCTCTCCGGCATCCGCAAGTTCCACGATTTTTCCCAAATACATCACCGCGATCCGATCGGAAATGTGCCGTACGATCAACAGATCATGGGCGATGAACAGATAAGTCAGTCCCATTTCCTCTTGCAGACTTTCAAACATATTGATCACCTGTGCCTGGATGGATACATCCAACGCAGAAACCGGCTCATCGCACACAACAAAACGGGGATCTACCGCCAATGCCCGGGCAATTCCGATCCGCTGTCGCTGACCGCCGGAAAATTCATGGGCATAGCGTCTGGCGTGTTCCGAGTTAAGCCCCACCCGTGCCATCAATTCCAGAATCCGCTCCTGCCGCTGCTGACGGCAGTTATATAATTTCTGAATATCCATAGGTTCACCGATTATATCCGAAACGGTCATACGGGGATTTAAGGAAGAATAGGGGTCCTGAAAGACCATAGCAGTCTGCTTGCGGTACTGGGCAATTTCTTTTGGGGTGACCACCGGTTTTCCATCAAAGAAGATCTCCCCGGATGTGGGTTTATATAGGTGTAACAAAGTACGCCCCACGGTGGTTTTTCCGCAACCGGACTCCCCTACCAGTCCCAGCGTTTCCCCCTTCTTTACATGAAAGCTGACCCCGTCCACCGCCTTCAGGGGGCGATTACGAAACAGTCCGGCAGATACGGCAAAATACTGTTTCAGCCCTTTTACCTCAACGAGCCGATCATTCATGTTTTTGCCCTTCCTTCACATTCAGCCAGCAGGCAGCATAATGGCGATCCCCCACCTCCATCCGCCGGCACCGCTCCCGCAGGCATATCTTCATAGCATCGGAACAACGGGGTGCGAAGGGGCATCCCGTTGGCATATTCAAAAGGTCAATGGGCGTACCGGTGATGGGTTGCAGCTTTTCCCCCTGCGTGTCCACAGAAGGCAGGGAACGCAAAAGGCCACGGGTATAGCTATGACGGCGATTATAGAAAATTTCTTCTACCGTCCCTTGCTCACAAATAGATCCTGCGTACATGACGATCACTTCATCGCACATCTGTGCCACCACACCCAAATCATGGGTGATCATCAATATCGCCATGCCCATTTCCTGCTTGAGTTTTTCCATCAGTTCCAGAATTTGTGCCTGAATGGTCACATCCAGTGCGGTGGTAGGTTCGTCAGCGATCAGCAGATCCGGCTCGCAGGCCAGTGCCATAGCGATCATCACCCGTTGCCGCATACCCCCGGAAAATGCATGGGGATACTGCTTCATCCGCTTTTCCGGCTCATTCACCCCCACCAGTCGCAACATCTCCACCGCCCGCTCATAGGCCTGCTTGCGATTGCGTCCCGTATGCAAAAGCACCGCCTCCATCAGTTGATGTCCAATGGTATAGGTGGGATTCAATGAAGTCATGGGGTCCTGAAAAATGATGGAGATCCGATTCCCACGAATTTCCTTCATCACCTTTTCCCCTGCCCCTACCAATTCCTGACCGTCCAATCGGATAGATCCGGATATAATTTTTCCGCTTTTCTCCAATATTTGCAAAATGGAATAGGCAGTTACGGATTTTCCCGAACCGGATTCCCCCACGATCCCTAAAACTTTTCCCCGTTCCAATGTGAAGGAAACGCCACTGACCGCCTTCACTGTACCGGAGGGGGTCTCAAATACTGTATGCAGATCCTTTACTTCCAGTAGTGCCATAGTTTCGCTCCTTTCTCAATGCTTCAGCTTGGGATCAAAGGCATCCCGCAGGCCGTCACCGAACAGATTTAAGGAAAGAACGATCACGCTGATGGTCACCGCCGGAATGATCAGTCTGTGGGGGTAGGAATGGATGCCGTTCAAGGCTTCCGCCGCCAAAGAACCCAAACTGGGCATAGGTGCATTCACACCCAGCCCCAAAAAGCTCAAATAGCTTTCGGTAAATATCGCGCCGGGGATCTGCAAGGCTGTGGAGATCACCACCACACTGATACAGTTGGGAATCAGGTGCTTGCGAATGACCCATCCGGCCTTCGCCCCGGATGCCCGGGCAGACAGCACATATTCCTGCTCACGCAGGGATAAGATCTGTCCACGAATCAGCCTTGCCATGGAAACCCAGTAAAGGAGGGCAAAAATCACAAACAAACTGATCATATTGCTGCCCAATTCTCCCAAAACCGTATCCTCGATCCATGGCCCGATGACAGTTTTCAGCACCGATGCCAATAAAATCACCATCAGTGTATCAGGAAGTGCATAGATAATATCCACAATACGCATAATCACCAGGTCTGTCTTACCGCCCAAATAGCCTGCCAGCGACCCCACCGTCAGTCCCACGATCAGCACGATGATACTGGCAAAAAAACCCACCGCCAAAGAAATTCTTGCACCATAGACTACCCGAACAAAGTAATCCCGACCTGCCGCATCTGTACCAAATACATGGGGAAAAACCTGCTCCCCGGCGGCAATTCGCCGCAATTCTGTTTCCCCGTACTGAAATGGCAGCAAATTGTTATAGGAGGCATCCATAGGCTTTCCCGGGGTATTGCCCAGCATTTGGCTGTAACTATACGGCCATACCATGGGCAAAAACACCGCCGCCAACACTGTCAGAATAATCAAAATCATACTGAAGGTGGCGATCTTGTTTTTCATCAGCCGCCGCATACCGTCCCGGAAAAAGGTAGATGCCGGTCTTGGAGGCAGGACATAGGCTTTTTCCTCCTCTGTTGCCGGAAGAAAATCCGATGCATCCCATTGATTCAATACCCTTACCTCCCTACTTCAGTGTGATCCGGGGATCGATGGCTTTATACAAAAGGTCGCTGAGCAGATTCATCACCACGATCAGCACTGCCAGCACAATGGTCGTTCCCATGATCATAGGGTAATCCCGATTGGTGATGCTGCTGACAAATGTCCTGCCGATCCCCGGAACGGCAAAGATCTGCTCCACCACCAAAGAACCGGTGACAATATAGGCAACCATCGGCCCTAAATAGGTAACCACCGGGATGAGAGAATTTTTGAGAGCATGACCAAACAGCATTTTTCTTTGGGAAACGCCTTTGGCTCTGGCTGTGCGGATATAGTCCTGACCCAAAACATCCAGCATAGAGGATCGGGTCAGACGGGTAATATAGGCAGTGGGGTACAGTGCCAATGTGATCACCGGCAAAACCAGTCCTCCCGGCATAGCACCGTTAGCCGGCACCAGCATCAGCTTAACCGCAAATATCAGCAGCAAAAATGTTCCGATAATAAAAGAAGGCATAGAAACAAATGCTGTCGTCACCACCATGATCACCTTATCTACCAACCGGTTGCGACGCAACGCTGCGGCCGATCCCAGCAGAACACCGGTCACCGTGGCAATAGCTGCAGCGATCAATCCCAGTCTGGCAGAAATTTGCAAACCATCTGCGATCACATCTGCAACCATCCGTCCCCTCTGCTTTAGGCTGGGACCAAAATCCAATTGGGTTACCACATCCCGTAAATAAGTCAGATACTGAACCCAAACAGGCTTATCCATACCGTATTTTTCGTTCAGTGCTGCCGATGCCTCCTCCGTCAGTGCCTTTTCTCCCAGAAACGGGCCTCCCGGCACAGCTCGCATGACAAAAAAAGTAACGGTTATGACAACCCAAACGGTCAGTGCCGCCAATAAGATTCGTTTTATGAAATAAGAAACCGTCTCCGTGCCCACAATCCTCACCCTTTTTTCGCAGATATGGGTTAGTTTGCACCGTATAACCGGGATTATTCCCCTTGTTTCCTTGCAATCTGATTTTTTCTATGGTATATTATAAAAAAAGATTCAGGAGGTTTTCGTATGGCATTTTGTCCTCAATGCGGTGCAAATCACCCGGATGAAGCAGATTTTTGCGGTGAATGTGGTTTTTCTCTGCAAGAAGCCCCGATTGTGCAGCCCGATATTTCCGATGTTACTATTGAACAACCGAAAAAGAAAAAGAAGATTTGGCTGCCCATTTGTCTGAGTACTTTTGGTTTGGTGCTGATCGGTGTGGCGGTTTGGTTTTTCTTCCTCCGGGGTACAAGCCTGAAAAATTATGGTTTATACTGGAAAGACGGAGATATTTTCTATACCGACTGCTCCCCCGGTAACGGCTGGAATACAGGCATTTTCTCCGGTATAAAAGACGATCCGGAACTGATCAACTTTGCAGACAGTTCAACTATTTCATCTGCCTCCCAAACCTACGCTATGAGCAAGGACGGAAAAATCCTTTTCCTGACAGAAAGAGAACAGGATTCTGCTCTTTATAGCTTATACTACCTGAAAACCGATAACCCCGACGGACGAACCGTCGAGATCGGCGAGGATATTTTTGCCTATGCCATATCCGATGATGGACAATCCGTATTCTGCCTGGAAGGCATACCGTACAGTTACAGCTCCATTACGCTCCACAACGACAGCGAGCTGTACTATTACGACCTGAAAACCGGAGAAAAGCAAACCATCGCCGAGGACATCATCGGATTCTATGCATCCGCTGATGGTAACCATGTAGGCTATACCATCTACGATGACGGAGAAACGGTATTTTGTCTTTGGGAAAAAGACGGTACGAACAAAGAAATTCACACCTGCGACGGTTTTTCTTCCATTTATGTCAATCATGATTTTTCCACCTTCTACGGCGAAGTCCACAACGGTTCGGATACGAACCTTTACACCTTTGATGTGGCTTCCGGCAACAAGGAAAAGATTGCCAGTGACGGATATTTTGCCGCCATCTATGAATCCGGTGCCTACTATTACTATAACCGGGAATGCAAAGACCATTCCGAAAATCACTTTGGCGAACTGTTTTACTTTGACGGAAAAGAAACCACCACAGTCATGGATTGCATAAGCATGCAAACCGCCTCCTTCTCCACCCCGATCATGGTAGGTGCTTCCTCTGAAAGTACAATCTATGACACCATCATTGTAGAAAACCGGGTCAACGAGATCGATCCCATTGACGGCACTGTGTTAATTGCCCCGAACGGCAGTGCCGTATACATAATTGATCAGTACTCCGGTGAAATGTTTAAATACCCCATCTCCGAAAAGCGAGTAGGAAAACCGCAAAGTATGGGTAATATTCATCTTAGATCATTTAATATAGGAAGTAATGTATTCTTCCTTGCCGACGATTCCATTGTCTATTGTCGATACAATAAAACCAGAGAAACGGTGGATCTGTATGTTGAAGATGAATCGATTGCCTCCGATGTTTACTACAATGTCAACTATGCCGGTGAAATTTTGATGTTCCTGGCCGACTACGAAGAGGATTCCGGCACTTTGCAAATCTACACCGACGGGCAATTAACCGAGGTAGCCGATGATGTGTATGATTACATTCTCACTCCGGAAAAGGACATTTTATATCTGAAAGATTATGATTTCGACGATGCAGAAGGCACTTTGTATCTTTACGATATACAATCCGGAAAGACTGAAGAATTGGAGGACGGGGTATCTGCCATCGCATATATTCTTCCCGGATCCATACGAGGGAATTTTTACTACCTAAACCGGTATTATTTGGATATGCAGTATACCTTCTCAAAAGCAACCGGCATGTGCTACAACTATTACGAGTATACACACTACACACGAGGCTTTCGTTGGGATCTCCTTTGGGATGCACAATTCTAAACAAAAATGGCGGCCAGGCAAAAGCCTGACCGCCATAGTTCTATTAAAATGCAACGCCGGGATCTTCAAATTCCTGCAATCGCTGGGTGTAGGCCTTCATTGCCTCTTTTCGGAATGCCGCATGGGCATCGCCACCGGCCAGTTTCACCAGATATTCGCAAAACAGCGGATTCAGGGGTAAAATAGGGCCTAAAACCTGGGTGCCGATGAGGTTTTTCACACGGAAGCCCTCTAAAGCACTTTCTTTGTTGATACCATGTCCCCGTTGTACCTTCAAAAAATAATTCTTCGAATTATCTCCGTAAAGGAAACTGAATTGGGAGCGGAAACCAACGATTTTCATATTTTCAAACTCTGCCAGCACCTTGCCGTTATAACGGCGGAAATAATGGTTGTTGACCGCAAGATCCACGATCCCCAATCCCTCTGCTTCCAGCTTTTCCGTTTCATAGGTAATATGACCACAGAAAATTTCGCAAGCGTTACCGGTTGCTAAAATCGGCGTTCCCTTTTCTATCAGTTCCAGGATCCGTGCCTTGTGGGGACGCAGTTTTTCCATGACTAACCGCTGGGTCTTTTCACTCATAGAGCCAATGAGGATCATATCCGGGTCATGGGATACGAAGTAGGGCTCAGCCGTCAGCTTTGTTTCTACAAATTCCGCCTGGGGCAGGGTTGCCTTCAAATAGGCGGCATTCTGGGCATCGCCATATAAGCCGCAAACCTCACCGAACAAAACTTCAATCGTCATTTGCGGCACCTCCTTCCAGCAGGGAAACCAGCTGTTTCTTCATCATGGCAATATCCTTGGCACGATACATATCGTGGAGCAAATAGATGTCGTTGCAGTCTTCCGGTTTCAAAGCCCCAACCGCCTTGGCAGGATCGGGAACAAGCAGGATCTTTTCTGCCTCCACGCCTGCAAGTCTTGCCCGAAGGAGATGGTCATGGCAACGGGGACCGGTGAAAATGATCTGCCCGATGGAATCATTCCGCAGATAGGAATAATCGCAGTCATAGAGCCAGCAGACACTTTCGGAATTGCCGGTATTATCCTCCACATCGTCCTCGTGGATAATCAGTGCCTTCTTTTCCCCCGGTACATGGGCAATATAGTCAAAGCAACGGGCGCAGGCAATGGGGTTTTGTCCCTTCGCCATCAACGATACGATGGTCTTGCCACCGACGGTCAGCTTATCAAAACGGCTCTTGACAATCTTGCCGGCATCAAAGCCAAGACGGATCTGCTCATGGCTCAGTCCCAATTGGGTCAGCACCGCAATCGCACCGCAGAAATTATACACATTGACAATATTATCGCTGATCAGGTTATAGGTATCCTCACCTTTTTCGTGACGGACGGTAAAACGGTTTTCCTCCCGGTCAATCTGGGTTACCGCAAAATTCAAGGTGGGGGATTTTAAGTCACAGTTACAGCAGTACATCCGGCCGATGTGGTTATACCGCAGGTAGGTATAGCCCATTTCTCCACCACATTTGGGACAATAAACCACATCGCTGATAAAGGGCACTGCGGTTTCCTCCGGTTTCTCTGCCTCCACACCGAAATAGGTACGCTTTTGGCACTGGGGTGCCAGGGAAGATGCATTTAAGTCATCGCCATTGAGTACCAAATGGGTGGTATCCGGTAAGGCAGAGGAGATAATATAGCTGATAAACTCCGTATGGGCGTTACGCTTAATGGAGTCACGCATAATGTTATTGCAGACCATAAAATGGGGTTTTACAAAGGGATAAACCAGCAAGGAACTGCGTTCATCCACTTCCAAAACGGCAATATCCTTTTTGGCACGACCGAAAAGATCGGAATCCTCTAATAGTGCCGATGCAATACCGGCCTGGATATTCGAGCCGAAGGAATTGTTGGTCACACGGTAGCCGTTTTTCGTCAGGATGTCCGTCAGCAAGTTACTGACAGTGGTTTTACCGTTGGTGCCGGTGACGGCAATGACAGTTTTCGGCAATGTCAGGCCGCCCAAAAACTGCTTATCGATAGCCAAAGCAATTTTACCCGGGGTGCAGGTGGCGTTTCGTTTCATAAGCCGCAGCAGCCGCAGGCAGGTTTTGGATGCCCACAGTGCAATCAGGAAACGGATCTTTTTCATAGCAATCCTCTCTTTGCTTTATGGATATTTTGCTTATTTTACCACAATCCCCCGTCTTAATCAAGAAAAACAATTCATTCCCGTAAATTTACCGTTCAAACGCACAGGGTATCAAAGCCTTCTCCTGGAGAAGAAGGGGGACCGCGTTAGCGGTGGATGAGGTGTTTTCCGTTTATTGCACCATCCGGCAGGGCTAAAATTTCGTTTTCAGAGGTTTTTTATAAATAATTCCTTTGATTTTGGGAATCATAACTCTGAAAAGGAGCGGATGAAAAATGATCGAACAAGATACTATCCGGCTGTTACGGGAATGTGATGCCGGCGTAAAAATGGGCATTTCCTCCATTGACGATGTGGTGGATCGGGTCAAAGACAAGACCATGGGTAAAATACTGGTCACCTGCAAAAAAGAACATGAGGAACTGCATAAAAAAATTCAGGAACGGCTAAATCAATTTCACGACGAGGGAAAAAATCCCAACCCTATTGCCAAAGGTATGAGTTGTATGAAAACCAACCTGAAGCTGGGACTGAATGAAACTGACAGCACCATCGCCTCTTTGATGACCGACGGTTGCAATATGGGGGTCAAATCCCTGAATCAATACCTGAACGAATACGAGGCCGCAGAGGAATATGCCAAAGATATTACCAAACGGCTGATCCATTTGGAAGAAACTCTGGCGACGGATTTAAGAGAATATCTGTAAAACTTAACGGGAGGGTCATTTTTGACCCTCCCATCTTTGATCGAAAAGGTGGCATTGCAGACTTTTGATGGCCTCCATAGGAATTTCCACGCCGTCCGCAAAGCGTAACACCTGCTCATAGCTGTCTATCCGTTTGACATGGCCGGTGATGGTAACATAGCTGCCACCGCTTTTTCGACTGTCCGGCTCAAAATAGGTAACCGTCACCATAGGGCAGATAGCCAAATTTTCTGCAAGGATGTTCAATTTCTCATTGATATGGCTTTGACTGCTTTCTGTCAGTTCTGTGGAATCATCCGTCAGTCGTCCCGATTCCTCAATGACATCTTCATACCCCGTCAAGGCAGAAAAGGGAGAAAATTGAGCCGCACGGTCATAAAGTGGCATCCCCGGATGCCGCTCCGACACCGGATGGGGTAAATGGATAATATCATCATACTTATGGGTTTCCTTTAATTTCAATTTCCCTTCTCCCCTTTCCTAATTGTCTGTAATTTTATGTTTATCTTACGATTATAATATACCACATCGTAGGGGATGGTCTTGACCCTCCCACCGGAAAATGTTTGCATTTTCCGGATTTTCGCAAGAAAATATCATGTTATTGCCTGCGGCAATCGCAATTTTACAGCGGTAAAATTGCCGGGAGGGTCAAGACCCTCCCCTACAATTTAAATTTA
>JAZRRA010000149.1:0-18093 GCA_045650305.1 Faecousia sp. | reverse complement strand
CATTTCCTTAATGCGGAACTGCTTCAGGGTGCGGACAAAGGCGTCGGCACGGTCGTAGAGGTCGGTGGATTTTTCCCCTTCACCGGAAATAATGAGCGGCGTTCTTGCCTCGTCGATGAGGATCGAGTCCACCTCGTCCACGATGGCAAAGGCGTGTCCACGCTGAACCAACTCCGGCTTATAAATCGCCATATTGTCACGAAGGTAGTCAAAGCCCAATTCGTTATTGGTACAGTAGGTAATATCCGCTTTATAGGATTCCCGTCGCTGGGCAGATTTCATACCGGGAATCACCAAACCAACCGTCAAACCCATATAGCGATGGACTTTACCCATCCACTCGGAGTCACGCTTGGCAAGATAATCGTTAACGGTGACCACATGGACACCCCGACCGGTCAATGCATTCAAATAACAAGGCAGAACGGCAACCAGTGTTTTACCTTCACCGGTTTTCATTTCGGCAATACGACCCTGATGCAGTACAATACCGCCAATCAGCTGCACCGGATAAGGACGCATACCCAAAACACGATCCGCAGCTTCCCGAATGGCGGCGAATGCCTCCGGCAAAATATCGTCCAGTGTTTCACCTTCTGCCAAACGATTTTTAAATTCCTGGGTTTTTGCCTTCAAATTCTCCTCGGAAAGGGCTTTATATTCCTCTTCCAAAGCCAGAATTTTATTCACAAGAGGCATGATCTTTTTAATTTCCCGTTCAGAACGGCTTTTAAACAGTTTCTTAAATAATCCCATGATACGATCTCCTTATAAATCCCCCATTACGGGAGAATTTGGCACATATTTTTTCCATTATAACACAACCAAAGCAAAAAGAATAGTCAAAAATATGAACAAGAGGGGATATTTTTACAAGAAAAAGGCAAACGGTCAAAGGTTTTATCCTTTGACCGTTTAAAAATATTAAGCTAATTTTTTATACTTATCTGTCAGGATGATCAGGGCTGCATTAAACAGCACGATGAAAATTGTCATCAAAATGCCGCAGAAGATCAAGCCGTACAAAGCAGAAAGAATTGCACCGGCAACGATCAATCCCTTGACACGCAGGTAACCACCGATGGCAGAGAAGGCAAGTGCAAACAACATGGCAACGAAGATCACGGTCATCAAACCGGAAAATAGGTCCTCAACTTCAGAACCGGCATCACTGATGGCAGATCTCATCATATAGATCACAACGTCATTATCCTCGTCAGCATCCACCTTATCCAACTCGGAGGCATACTCCACAACGGATTTCATGTTGGTCAAAGAGGCATTTTCGCCCATCTTTTCCACGCGTTCCAAAGCTTCCTCGATGATCTTCTCATCCTTGGAAGAGAAATCTTCCACATCATCCATCATGTCCCGGATCTCGTTGACTCTGTCCTTCATTTCCAGTCTTGTCTCACGGAAATCCTCCCGTTCAGAATCACCCAGCAGCAAAGAAACCACGGGGGTATCCTCAAATGTGGTGTTCACCGCCACAAAGTAGCTGATGACCATTACCAAAGCAACCAAAATCGTAACGCCCCATGCCAGCAGCCCCAACTGCTTTTTGTTTGTCATGACCGTCTGCAATGAAATTTGGCCGCCGTTGGATTCCGGCTGGGTTTTCTTCATAGGAGCACCGCAAGCCGTACAAAACGGTGCATCCTCCGGCAATTGTGCGCCGCAATAATCGCAAAACATATTTTACTACCTCTTTTCTGTGTTTGAAATGGAATTCCATTTCCTGGTTTTTATTGTAGCACACCCGTTTTCAAATCACAACCTAATTTTCGATATTTTTCCACAGGTATAAGAAAAGCCGGTGCATAACTGCACCGGCTTTTCAATTTTTAATCGGTTGTTTTGTTTTTTCGAAGGCTCTTTTTTGCTGCTATCAATATATCTGATAAAATTTTCATTTCAATAGGATCACAATCCGCAACAAGCTCTGACAACCAACTATTTAGTAACGGTTTTGTTGCCACTGTTTCTCTGCAAAGTAATTGATCGGCAGAACATTCCAAAGCGTTGAGAATGGAAATGAAAACTTCAAAACTTGGCACAGTACTGCCACTTTCAATATGGCTCATGTGTGATGGCCCAACACCGATTGCTTCCGATAATCTTTCTTGGGTCATTCCTTTTTCTATACGCTTTTGCTTGATACGCTGCCCAATATCGATATAGTCAATCGCCATAGAATCACCCCGCTTTATTTTGTACATCTGTATTGTAAATACAGATTCAAAACGTTAAAATAGTCTAATAGTACAGATGTACTTTAAAGACAGTATTGGGGTGCGTATTATGAAATCATGTTTTATGTTTGGCCATGGAGATTGTCCTGAAAGTATATTGCCCAATCTTGAAGCAGCTATTGAAAATTGTTACAAAAAAGGTGTTACAGATTTTTATATTGGAAACCGTGGTCAATTTGATAGATTAGGCATAGCGGCATTACGGAAGGCAAAAGAAAAGCATCCGGATATTTGTGTATATTTGCTGCTTGCCTACCATCCGGCTGAACGCCCGGTAGATTTATGGGGCGGTTTTGATAATTCTTATTATCCCCCTTTGGAAAATGTACCCCGTCCTTATGCAATTGTGAAGGTGAATCAATATATGGTAAATTCTTGTAATTTTTTTGATTTGCTATGTAAATCATATTGGAAATACGAGAAATTTATTGGAATATGCAAAAAAGCGAAAATCAGATTCGTTTATTCAAAATATAGCCGTAAAATAATAAAATTTATGTTTATTGTGGCATGAAATATAAAAAAGCCGGTGCATAACTGCACCGGCTTTTGGATTATTTTGCGTATTCCACAGCTTTGGTTTCCCGGATGACATTGACCTTGATCTGACCGGGGTATTCCAGTTCGGCCTCGATCTTCTTGGCAATATCACGAGCCAGCAGGATCATATTATCCTCTGTGACCTCTTCCGGCTTTACCATGATACGGACTTCACGGCCTGCCTGGATTGCAAATGCCTTATCCACACCGGGGTAAGAACCGGTCAGTTCTTCCAGCTTTTGCAAACGACGGATGTAGTTTTCCACATTTTCGCGACGGGCACCGGGACGGGCGGCAGAAACTGCATCGGCGGCCTGAATCAGCACCGCGATCACCGTCTTGGGCTCTACATCACCGTGGTGAGCCTCGATAGCATTGACGATAACGGGATTTTCCTTGTACTTACGGGCAAGATCTGCACCCAACTGCACATGGCTGCCTTCCACTTCATGGTCAATGGATTTGCCCAGGTCATGCAACAGACCTGCACGCTTTGCCATGGCCACATCCACGCCCAATTCTGCGGCCATCAGACCGGCAATATGGGCAACCTCGATGGAGTGGTTCAGCACATTCTGGCCATAGGAAGTACGATACTTCTGCCGACCCAGAATTTTGATCAGTTCGGGGTTCAGGCCATGGACGCCGGTTTCGTAGCAGGCTCTTTCGCCTTCTTCACGAATGGTGCGATCCACATCCTTACGAGCCTTTTCCACCATATCCTCAATACGGGTGGGATGGATACGGCCGTCCACAATCAGCTTTTCCAGAGCCAGTCTTGCCACTTCACGGCGAACCGGGTCAAAGGAGCTGACGGTAATGGCTTCGGGGGTATCATCGATGATCAGGTCAACACCGGTGATGGTCTCCAGAGTACGGATGTTACGACCCTCACGACCGATGATGCGGCCCTTCATTTCATCGTTGGGCAGGGGAACTACGGAAACGGTAGCCTCTGCGGCATGGTCAGCGGCACAGCGCTGGATAGCGATAGAAAGGACTTCGCGAGCCTTTTCTTCGGCCTCGTCCTTCATCTGCTGCTCGATCTCCTTGATCTTCAGGGCAGTTTCGTGGCGGACTTCCTCCTCCACGGATGCCAGAAGGGTGGCCTTAGCCTGCTCCTGGGTCAAACCGGAAAGCTGTTCCAAAGTGGCAATATGCTGACGGCGGACGGCTTCTGCCTCCTGCTTAATTTCCGCAACTTCTGCCATACGACGGGCCAGATCCTCTTCCTTCTTTTCGAAGGCATCGGTTTTCTTATCCAGGGTTTCTTCCTTCTGCTGCAACCGACGCTCTTGCTTGCTCAGCTCAGCACGGCGCTCTTTGACTTCTTTTTCGTGTTCTGTGCGGGATCTATGGATTTCGTCTTTTGCTTCCAGCAGCATTTCCTTCTTACGGCTTTCACCGCTACGGATAGCTTCGTTGATCAAACGGGTAGCTTCCTGCTCAGCAGAGCCGATCTCACGCTCGGCAAACTTCTTACGGTAGCCTACACCGGATGCAAAACCAATACCGATGCCGGCTGCGGCAGCAACAACGATAGAAATAATCGCAATAATCGGATCCATAATATCAAGCACACCTCCTTTGTAGAATAGGCAAAGCCGGAGGGTGGGCGTATAAGCCCCATGATGGTAAATTGGGCAAGGTATAACTCGCAGTATGCGATGTATAAAGCACAAATAACGCCATGAGGCGGTAATCGCAATCCTCGGCTTATGCCGGATTAAGATAAAAATGAAACGCGGGAAGTAAAGTCAATACTCCCGGAGCGTACACTATACCGAATCCATTTTACCCCCAAGGCGGCACAATGTCAAGAAAAATATGTAAACCGAAAGAATATTCCGACTAAAAAATTTTTTTACTATATCCTTACACACGCAAAACGACACAAACAGAAAAACGCGGCACAAAACCACAATGGATTTTGTGCCGCGTTTTCTTATTCAGAGAATACCTTATTGATCACTACGGTAGTCAGGGCAATAATGCCGATCACCGCGAAGATCACCAGCATACCGATGCCCATATACTTTAAATTCTCAACAAAATTACCGGGGGCGAATACAATTTCCGATGCTTTTTCAGTAGCTTCCGGATAGATTATGCCATTTGTTAAAAAGTTCATCACATTAACCTCCCACAATCATACTGGAGAAAATGTTTAAAATGATACCGCCTGCGATCACGGAAGCGATCTGACCGGACACATTGACACCGATGGAGTGCATCAGCAGATGGTTCTGGGGATCTTCTGCCAGTGCCATTTTATGGACGATTCTGCCGGACATGGGGAAGGCAGAGATACCGGCAGCACCGATCATGGGGTTGATCTTCTTCTTAGAGAACAGATTTAGGAATTTGGCAAACAACACGCCACCTGCGGTATCTACGACGAATGCAATAAGACCCAGACCCATGATAATCAGGGTGTCCAGCTTCAGGAATTGTTCTGCGGTCATGTTAAATGCCACGGAAATACCCAGGAAAATGGTAATCAGGTTTGCCAGTACATTCTGTGCGGTATCGGAAAGGGAGTTCAGAACTCCACATTCCCGGATCAGGTTACCGAACATCAAGAAACCAATCAAAGCAGTTGCCTGAGGAATGATGGCGGCAGCCACAATGGTAATGATGATAGGGAACAGAATCCGGGTAGTCTTGCTGACGGACTTCTGCTCATAGGGCATCCGGATCATCCGCTCCTTTTTCGTGGTCATCAGCTTGATGACGGGAGGCTGGATGATGGGAACCAGTGCCATATAGGAATAGGCGGCCACAGTGATGGGGCCGATGTAGTTAGAACCAAATTTGGTAGCCACAGAGATGGAAGTAGGACCGTCGGCAGCACCGATGATCGCGATAGACGCAGCATCCTTCATTTCCGGGAAGAAAATGCTGGCCATGCACAAGGTAAAGAAAATACCGAACTGAGCAGCCGCACCGAAGAGCATCAGTTTGGGGTTTGTCAGCAGAGGGCCAAAATCGATCATGGCACCGATACCGATAAACAGAAGCAAGGGGAAAAGCTCATTGCCGATACCGGCATTATACAGCTCGAAAATAGGTCCCCGAAGGGCATCCGATAACGGAATATTTACCAAAATAGTGCCGAAACCCATGGGCAGCAGCAAAGAAGGCTCCATTTCCTTGACAATTGCCAGGAAAATCAGCAGACAGCCAATGAGGATCATCACCACATGAGGCCAGTCAAAGCGAAGCAAATTTTCATATAAAATGTCCATAATTATCCTCCGTTATGCCGGATCAACCAATGACAACCAGGGCGTCGCCGGTGTTGACAGAAGAACCCTTGGATACGACCACCTGCGTGACAGTGCCGGACTTGGGAGCCATGATCTCATTTTCCATCTTCATAGCTTCCAGAACACACAGAACTTCGCCTTCCTTCACAGCCTGACCCTGAGAAACATTGACCTTCAGGATGGTTCCGGGCATGGGAGCATTGACAGCCTCACCGGCACCGGTAACAACGGGAGCGGCGGCAGGTACGGCAGCAGGTGCAGCAGCAGGGGCAGCAGCTACGGGAGCGGCAACCACGGGGGCAACAGCATCGTATTCGTCCAATAAAACAGCTTGTCCGTTGTTGACCTCCACTTCGTAAGTGCGGCCACTGAGGGTAACTTTATATTTCATATCACTCGACCTCCTTAATGGAAATAAAACGCAGTTCGTTCAAGGGCTTGCCCATTTGGTCAGCCACGATCGCCATAATCATGGCGGCAGTTTTCGGCTCTACATTGTAAAGCTTTAATTTACCGGCAGAACCGGGGGCTTTGGGTGCTTCCGCAGGCTCACAAACAGAAATCGCTTCTGTAACCTCCGGGGTCTTCTTGCTTTTTTTGATCAGCACCCAGATAGCAAAAGCGGCCAATACCACCAAAACGATGGCAAGGGCAATCCAGTCACCGTCTGGTTCCGGTTCCGGGAATTTTACATCTGATGCACCGTGGGCTAAAAATAAATGAAGCATGGTGTATCCTCCTTATGCCTATAAAGGCAGAATATGATCCTAACAGAGCAGAGAGAATCCCAAATTATACATTATAATAATAGGAAAAAATCCCAGCTCTTGCCTTTTACATACTATCATATAAAATGTCAATTGTAAATATAAATTTCTCCCTGCCGCAAATGCACCATTTATGATTTGTCACTTTGGCGATCTTAAAATCGATTTTTCCCTTCCCAATCACGGAAAAAGTTTCACTTTTCCTCTTTACGAATTGAAAAATATGTAGTACAATATAAGGTACAGTATAATGGAAGGGGTGTGGGCTGATGTATTGCCTGCGATGTGGACGAGATACCAACAATGATCGGGTGTTTTGCAAGGAATGTCTGGATCTGATGGAAGAATATCCGGTAAAACCCGGTACTGCGATTCAATTGCCCCGCCGTACCACCAATGTAAACCAAAAGCGGCAAAATCGTCGCCGTGCCTTATCCCCTGAAGAACAGGTGGTTCGGCTGAAGGTGACCTCCAGAACCCTTTTTGCTTTGCTTTGCACCGTACTGGTTGCATTTGGTGTGTGCCTTTGGCTGTACTTTGGCGGTTACATTTAAAAATGTTTCACGTGAAACATTTTTCCGTATAAACAAAAGCCAATGTTTCACGTGAAACATTGGGACGCAAAAGGAGGGAGCGATCCTTGAGTAAAATCGTAGCCGTAGTTAACCAAAAAGGTGGCGTGGGAAAAACAACCACCGCCGTCAACCTGACTGCCGCTTTAACGGAGTTGGGAAAGAAGGTACTGCTTTGCGATTTCGATCCCCAGGCAAATGCCACATCCGGATTGGGTATTAACAAACGAAAACTGAAATACTCCGTATATGATGTGATTATAAACGAACACCCCGTTACGGATGCCATTGTGCAAACCAAATACGGTGATGTATTGCCGGCTACTGCGGATTTGGCCGGTGCGGCTGTGGAATTGATCTCCATGCCGGAACCCAATCTGCAACTGCGGAAGGCTCTGGAAAAAGTGCAGGATCAATACGACCTGATTTTCATTGACTGTCCGCCATCCTTGGAAATGCTGACTTTAAACGGTCTTGCTGCCGCTGACGGCATTTTAGTGCCGGTGCAGTGTGAATATTACGCATTGGAAGGTTTGACCGACCTGATGAACACATTGCGTATGGTGAAAAAGAGAATCAATCCCCGTTTGGAGATTTTTGGTGTAGCACTGACCATGTTTGACGGCAGAACCAATTTTTCCACCCAGGTGGCACAAGAAGTACGCCGTCATTTTCCCGGAAAAGTCTATGCCAATGCAGTTCCCCGTAATGTCCGTTTGGCAGAAGCACCCAGTCACGGCCTGCCGGTAGGTGCTTATGACAAACACAGTCGAGGTGCTTTGGCTTATAAAGCCATGGCAGAAGAAATCATCAATACATTATAAGAAGGTGAAATTTTGGCAAGTCCGAAAGGTTTAGGTAAAGGTTTGGGAGCCTTGATGGGAGATATTTTAGAAGAACCTCAGTCCCAAAGTCCTTATCGCTTATTGCCCATTCATAAAATCGAGCCCAATCCGGATCAGCCCCGTCGGGATTTTGACGAAACCGAATTGGCGGCACTGGCAGAATCCATTGCCACCCATGGTTTGGTGCAGCCTTTAACTGTCCGGGAACTTCCCAGTGGTTATTATCAGATCATTGCCGGCGAACGGCGGTGGAGAGCCTCCCGTATGGCGGAGCTGAAAGAAGTTCCCGTGGTGATCATGGAGGCTGATAACAAAAAGACCATGGAATTGGCCTTGATTGAAAATTTACAACGGCAGGACTTGAATCCCGTGGAAGAAGGTCTGGGATACCGCAGCTTGATGGAAGAATACGGAATGACCCAGGAAGAAACCGCCGCAAGAGTGGGAAAATCCCGTCCTTCAGTGGCAAATGCCCTGAGATTATTAAGTTTGCCGGAAAAGGTGCTGGATATGGTACGAACCGGAAAATTGTCCGCAGGACATGCCCGTGCCGTACTTTCCCTGAAAACGGAAAAGCAGCAGGAAGATGCCGCACAAAAAATCTGTGCATTGGGACTTTCTGTTCGTCAGGCGGAGCTTCTGTGTAAGAATATGAGCCGTGAGCCGGAACCGGTAAAACCCGTATCCCTGGCAGTGGATTATGTTGCCGAATGTGAAAAATCCCTGGCTAAACACTTGGGTCGAGGGGTAAAAATCATAAATGGCAAGAGAAAAGGAAAATTTGAATTGGAATTTTACGGGCAGGAGGACCTCCAAAATCTATTGGATGCCCTGATGTCGCTGAAAAAATAAGGAGAGGAACCTATGTTAGACATTAAGAAAATCAAGGAAGATCCTGCGGCGGTAAAAGCAGGTCTGAAAGCCAAAGAAGTTGACTGCGATGCCATCGTGGACAAAATTCTGGAGTTAGATGTACAGATCCGCGGATTAAAGACCTCCACCGAAGGAAAAACAGCACAAAAGAACAAGGTCGCCAAAGAAAACGGCAAATTGTTCGGTCAAAAGAAGGGTGCAGAAAAGCAGGGTTTGGACACTGCGGATATTGACGCCCAGATTGAAGCCAACAAAGCCGAGAGTATTCGTCTGGATAACGATATTGCCGATGATGCTGCTAAGCTGAAGGATCTGAATGTAGAATTCCGTGTAGCAATGCTGAGCTTGCCCAACCTGCCTGACAGCGATCTGCTCCCCGGCGGCAAGGAAAACAACGAGCCTCTGCGTTATGTGGGCAAAAAGCCGGAATTTGACTTTGAACCCAAACATCATGTGGATCTGTGCCAGAATTTGGGCCTGATCGACTATGAGCGTGGTGTCAAGCTGGCCGGTGCCGGTAACTGGATGTACACCGGTATGGGCGCCCGTCTGGAATGGGCACTGCTCAACTACTTTATCGAAACCCATACCGCTGATGGCTATGATTTCATCCTGCCTCCCCACATGCTGGAGTACCAGTGCGGCGAAACCGCAGGCCAGTTCCCTAAATTCGCCGATGAAGTCTATAAGATCGCTAACCCCACCGACGATCGCACCCACTATATGCTGCCCACGGCAGAAGCCGCACTTTGCAGCATTTACCGGGACGAAATTCTTTCCGAGGCAGATCTGCCCAAGAAATTGTTTGCCTACACACCCTGCTTCCGTCGTGAGGCCGGTTCTCACCGTGCTGACGAGCGTGGCATGGTTCGCGGTCACCAATTTAATAAGGTAGAGATGTTCCAGTTCTGCAAGCCCGAGGATTCCGATGCTGCTTTTGAAGAACTGGTCACAAAGGCTGAAAAGCTGGTGGAAGGTTTGGGATTCCATTTCCGTACCGTGAAACTGGCCGCAGGCGACTGCTCCGCATCCATGGCCAGAACCTATGATATTGAGATCCTGATCCCCTCCATGGACGGCTATAAGGAAGTTTCTTCCGTGTCCAATGCAAGAGATTATCAGGCTCGCCGTGGTAACATCCGTTTCCGTCGTGAAGAAACCGGCAAGCCCGAGTTCCTCCACACCCTGAACGGTTCCGGCTTGGCTACTTCCCGTATTTTCCCCGCTCTGGTGGAACAGAATCAGCGTGCCGACGGCTCTATCGTGGTGCCTGAGGTTCTGCGTAAGTATCTGGGCGGCTTGGAGATTATCGAAAAGAAGTAAGTTATTATGTAAACTACCAATGTAAGGAACGGAGTTCTCCGTTCCATTACATGGTTGAATTTATCAAAAGCAAACCCTTCCATACATTCCCTGCGTTTATAAAATTATGTAAACCAATTGAGAGGAGAAACAACCATGAGTAAGAAAGAAAAAAAGATCAAGGTAAAGAAACCTTCTTGGTGGGAGGATTTTAAGGCATTTGCCATTAAGGGCAACGCAATGGCACTAGCCGTTGGTACCATTATCGGTGCTGCTTTCTCCACGATCACTAAGAGCCTGACTGATGACATCATCATGCCCGTCATCAATATCTTCTTGGGTGGCATGGATTTCACCGAAATGAAAATTGCTCTGCCCCGGGCTCCTTGGGTTGAGAAAACCATGGTAGAAACCACCAACGCCGCCGGTGAAGTGGTGCAAGAAGAGCTGATAAACTACCTGACCTACGGTAACTTCATTTCCGCAGTTATTAACTTCTTTATTTTGGCATTGGTGGTTTTCTGGATGGTCAGACTGCTGAACCGTCTGAGCGAGCTTGGCAAGAAGAAGGAAGAAGAAGCAGAAGAGGCCGTCCAGGAAGTACCTGCTGAGCCCGAACCCAGCAAGGAAGAATTGCTGCTGGCTGAAATCCGTGATCTGCTGAAGGAAAAATAATAATGAAAAAATTGATTTGTACGCTGTTGGCTATGTTGGTACTGGGTATGGGCTTTGCAGGCTGTAAGTCTGAAACACCCGCCACCCCCACCGCCACATCTCCTTCTGCATTCCATAATCCCACAGAACCTACCGTGGAAACCCAGCCGGTGGAAATGCTGAATCTGCCCATTCCCGAAGGCTTTTCCAACGCAACAGGCACACCGGCATCCGAAGGCTATGAATTCTTGTACAGTGCCGCATCCATGGGCATCACCGGCAAGAAGATCAGCAAGACTGAGGTTGCCGAGAATGTTACAGATTTAGCATCCTTTGCCGCATCCCAGGCAGAGAATGTAGGCGTAGAGACCACGCAAACCGATGGTTTTTGGACCTACTCCTATATAGATGACACCCAGAATGAGCCCCAAGTGTTTCTCTCTGTGTGCTATGAGGGTGCAGAAAACTACTGGATCGTCACAATTTTCAGCCCCGATCGCGTCTATGAGTCCAACGCTGCCCAGATGTGGGATTATATTATCGCAGGTAACTTTTAAAATATAAGAAGAAGGTATGTATCATGTTTAAAATCGTTCGCAAAAAAGAGCTGAACGCCAATGTGACCTTAATGGAAATTGAAGCTCCCTTCATTGCCCGTAAGGCAAAAGCCGGTCAGTTTATCATTTTCCGTCTGGACGAAAAGGGTGAGCGTGTTCCCCTGACCATTGCCGGCTATGACCGTGAAAAGGGTACTGTTTCCATCATTTTCCAGAAGGTTGGCTTTGCTACCATCGCTTTGGGCAACCTGAATGAAGGCGACTATATCCAGGACTTCGTAGGTCCTTTGGGTAAGCCCACTCCCGTAGAAGGCAAAAAGAAGGTCTGTGTGGTCGGCGGCGGCGTAGGCTGTGCCATTGCACTGCCCTCTGCCAAGGCTTTTAAGGAAGCCGGTGCAGAAGTGACCGTTATTGTTGGTTTCCGCAGCAAGGATATTGTCATTTTGGAAGACGAATTTAAGGCTGTTGCCGACAATCTGATCCTGATGACCGACGACGGTTCTTACGGCCGTCACGGCCTGGTTACCCAGCCGCTGCAGGAAATGCTGCAAAACGGCGAAATGTTCGACGAAGTTCTGGCCATTGGCCCCGTACCTATGATGAAGTTTGTCTGTAAGACCACCGAGCCTTTCGGTGTGCATACCATGGTTTCCCTGAACCCCATCATGGTAGACGGTACCGGTATGTGCGGCGGTTGCCGTGTAACTGTGGGTGGCGAAGTGAAGTTTGCCTGCGTGGATGGCCCTGAATTTGACGGTCATAAGGTGGACTTTGCAGAACTGATGAGCCGTAACAGTACATATCGTGGCCGCGAAGCCAAGGTTACAGAAGAACATGCTTGCCGTATGGAAGCCATGGGCAAGAAACTGATTCAGTAAGGAGGATACGGAAATGGCAAATATGACTTTAGTAAAAACTCCCATGCCCGAGCAGGATGCCAAGGTCCGTGCCCGTAACTTTAAGGAAGTGGCCCTGGGTTACACCCCTGAAATGGCCATTGAAGAGGCAAACCGTTGCCTGAATTGTAAGAATCCCAAGTGCGTGGAAGGCTGTCCCGTCAATGTGCGTATTCCCGAATTCATTAAGAAGGTTCAGGAAGGCGACTTTAAGGCAGCTTATGAGATTGTAACCTCCACCAATGCACTGCCTGCTCTTTCCGGCCGTGTATGTCCCCAGGAAAGCCAGTGCGAGGCCAAGTGTGTTCGCGGCATTAAGGGTGAGCCCGTTGCCATTGGCAGACTGGAGCGTTTTGTTGCCGACTGGTATCGTGAAAATATCAACGAAATGCCTGCTAAAGTTGAATCCAACGGCAAAAAAGTCGCTGTTGTAGGTTCCGGCCCTGCCGGCCTGACCTGTGCATCCGATTTGGCTAAGAAAGGCTATGATGTGACCTTGTTTGAGGCACTGCATACCGCCGGTGGCGTTCTGGTTTACGGTATTCCCGAATTCCGTCTGCCCAAGGCTATCGTTGCCAACGAAATTGAAAAGCTGAAGGCCCAGGGCGTTACTGTGATGACCAACATGGTCATCGGCAGAGTGCTGACCATCGACGAGCTGTTCGAGATGGGTTATCAGGCTGTGTTTGTAGGCTCCGGTGCAGGTCTGCCCATGTTTATGAACATCCCCGGTGAGTCTTTGGTTGGCGTTATGTCCGCCAATGAGTACCTGACCCGTACCAACCTGATGAAGGCCTATGATGATAGCTACGATACCCCCGTCATCAAGAGCAAGGCCGTTGCTGTTGTCGGTGGCGGTAATGTGGCTATGGACGCCGCTCGTTGTGCTATGCGTCTGGGTGCTGAAAATGTTTATGTTGTCTATCGCCGTGGCGAGGCTGAAATGCCTGCCCGTCTGGAAGAAAAGCACCACGCCAAGGAAGAAGGCATTGAGTTTAAGACTCTGTGCAATCCCATTGAGATCGTGGGTGACGAAACCGGCCGTGTATGCGGTATGAAGTGCATCCGCATGGAGCTGGGTGAGCCGGACGCTTCCGGTCGCCGTCGTCCCATTGAAGTTCCCGATTCCGAATTTATTTTGGATGTGGATACCGTGGTTATGTCTTTGGGTACGAACCCCAACCCCCTGATTCGCCCCACCACCCCCGGTTTGGAAACCAACCGCAAGGGCTGTCTGATCGTCAATGAAAACGAAATGACCACCCGCGACGGTGTGTTTGCAGGCGGTGATGCCGTTACCGGTGCTGCAACCGTTATTTTGGCTATGGGTGCCGGCAAGAAGGGTGCAGAAGCCATTGATCAGTATTTAAACTAATTCTATAAAAATAAAGAAAAAGCAGTCTTATGACTGCTTTTTCTTTATTTTATGGTATTTTAATTTTCTTTTATCAGGACAATTGCAGTTCTGCCGGGAAGATAAATTTTGATACCCAGTTTTTGATTTTTGTCCAAAACCGTTTCATAAATCTGATGATGGATTCTGCCCTGGCCGCCGAAATGAAAATCATCCGTAGAAAGCACGACCCTATATTTACCTTCCTCCGGCACCGGCAGGAACAATCCCTCATAGGACTTCACCGGGTGGAAGTTAAAAGCAAAGAAGGCATCGCCTTTTTGGTAAAAAAGTTGCTTATTGTCATTATGCAGCATAAGCTGGGTATCTTTTCCGCCCATCACCTTGTGCTTTTTGATCAGCTTTACCATATCCACTTCAAATTGATTCAGGAATCGGAATTTCAGGTCCTTATTTTCCGCCAAACTCCACTGACGGCGGCAATGGTGATAGCTCCAGCCATTCCCCTCCCGGGGGAAATCAATCCATTCCGGATGACCGAATTCATTGCCCATAAAGGTCAGGTATCCCTCACCGCCCAATGTTGCGGTAATCAGGCGAATCATTTTATGCAGTGCCATACCCCGGTCAATGATCATATTTTCCTGATTGACGCCCATTCCCCAGTACATTTCTTTGTCACAGAGGCGGAACATAATGGTCTTGTCCCCCACCAAAGCCTGATCGTGGGACTCACAATAGCCAATCACCGGTTCTTTTGGCCGTCTGGTAGTCAGCTCATAGTAAATATTATTCATATCCCAGTATTCATCAGGGGTTTCCTTCAAAAGACGGATCCACATATCCGGCTCACCCATGGCAAGACGGTAGTCAAATCCCACACCGCCCCAGCTTATGGGCATGGCAAGTCCCGGCAAAGCAGAGGTATCCTCTGCGATGGTGATGGCATGGGGGTTTATTTCCCGGATCATTTCATTGGCAAGCTGAAGATAGGTCACCGCCTGAGTATCCGTATTCATGGAAAAATACTGGTCATAGCCGGTAAAGGCCGTGCCTAAGCCATGATCCTGATAGAGCATGGAGGTAACACCATCAAAACGGAAACCGTCAAAATGGTATTCTTCCATCCAATACCGCAAATTGGAAAGGAGGAAATGAATAACCTCGTTTTTGTCATAATTGAAGCACTTGGTATTCCATGCAGGATGTTCTCCCTTAGGTCCTGCGTGGAAAAATTGGTACTGGGTACCGTCAAATTCATTGATACCCTCCCGGGTATTTTTGCAGGCATGGGAATGTACCACATCCAAAAGTACTGCAATTCCCATACTATGGGCAGTATCGATGAGTTTTTTCAGATCCTCCGGTGTGCCAAACCGGGAGGATGCAGCAAAGAAATTGGTAACCTGATAGCCAAAGGATGCATAGTAAGGATGCTCCATAATTGCCATGATCTGCAAGGTATTATAGCCCAATGCCTTGACTTTTGGCAAAATCAGAGTGCGAAATTGCTCGTAAGTGCCAACTGTTCCTTCTTCCTGAGCCATGCCGATATGGCACTCATAGATAAACAGCTTTTTTTTCGGCTTAAATCCTGCATCCGTCCAGGGGAAGGGTTCTGCCGGGTCATAGATCACACCGTTCCATGCAATGGTTTCGGGGTCCTGAATGACGCGATGGATGTATAGAGGGATCCGTTCCAGCTCCTGACCCTGACGAATCACGATGGCCATGACCTTTTGACCATCCTGCAAAGTATCCACACCGGGCAGGAATAGGCTGTAAACCCCGTTTTCGCCTTTTTTCATAGGATAGGCTCGACGGTCCCAGTTGCAAAAATCGCCCGTTAAAAACATTTCCTCAGCCCCGGGAGCCCATTCCCGATAGTACCAGCCATCTTTCGTCTTATGAAATCCGAAATACAGATGGCCGGAGGCAAAATCCTTTAAAGAAGTATAGCCTTGTAAAAGCTGGTTCTTTTTATTTTCAAAATTCTGCTTACGCAGATCAAAATCCTTTTCGTAGGCTTTCAAAAGGGGATCATAGCGAAAAATCTTATGTTTCATAACATCAAACTCCCTTCCTTTTTAGGATAATTGTTTTTTTGTAAATCGTCAAGGGAGAATAATTGCCAAATTTTCTGCAACAAACGCAAATTTGCCGCATAAACCCACCCGGTATCGTAATTTTGTGTCATCCTGAGCGAGCGTGAGCGAGTCGAAGGATCTACCCGCTAATTGACTTTGACGGTTAAATTATGTGATGGGGCGATGTAGGCATCGCCCCCTACGAGCTTGTAAAAAATATAAATTGATTGTACGAATATTTTATTTATTATTTAATAATGTATCTGTGGAAAAATACTTGTTTTTTCCACAAATCTGTGTTACAATTTAGGGTGATGAAATATGCCAAAAATTTATGCTGTTTTCAATAAAAATCGGTACTAAATATAGAAAGGAGACCGCAAATGTACTCTTCGGATTATGTTTGGGCCAAGGTTTTAAATTACCTGGAACAACAATTGACCGCTGTTATCGTTTCTGCCTGGTTTGACGATGCTCAAGTTGTGGAATTAAACGATCAGCATCTTATTTTATATTCTCCCACAGAATATCGCAGAGGCGTGATCATGAATCGATGCCGTCAGCATATTGAGGATGCACTGAAAGAACTTTTCGACTCCAACGCCAAATTGGTAGTGTACTCCGATGAGGATATGAACGCCTATCACAATAAGGACAAGCGTTCCAATTCCACGGATTTTAATCCCCAGTTCTCCTTTGAGAATTTCGTTGTTGGTCCTTCCAACCGATTTGCTCACAGTGCTGCCATGGCTGTCAGTAAAATGCCCGGTACTGTCTATAATCCTCTGTTTATTTACGGACCTCCCGGTATCGGCAAAACGCACCTTTTGTATGCCATTGCAAATGACATTCGCAAAGCAAATCCCGATACCAACATCGTTTATATCAAAGGTGATGAATTTACCAATGAGCTGATCCGTGCCATCGGAAGCGGTAAAAATATCGAGTTTCGCAGTAAATACCGGGAAGCTGATCTCTTCCTCATCGACGATATTCAGTTTATCGCCGGTAAAGACTCCACCCAGGAAGAATTTTTCCACACCTTCAATGCACTTTTTGAAAACCACAAGCAGATCGTTATGACCTCCGACCGGAAGCCCAGCGATATGCTGACCCTGGAAAACCGTCTGCAAAGCCGTTTTGAGCAAGGTCTGCTGGCAAGTATTGAAGCACCGGACTATGAAACCCGTATGGCCATCATTCGGAAAAAGGCCTCTTCCTTAGGTTTGGAACTGGGTGACGATGTTTGCGACTATATTGCTGTCAATGTGACCAACAATGTCCGCCAGATCGAAGGCACGGTCAATAAGATCATGGCATACCGGAATCTTAACAATATGCCCCTGGATCTGCCCAATATTTCCCGGGCGATCAGCGATATGTTCAAAAATGAAGGTAACGCCCTGCCTACTCCCGGTCTGATCATCAATCAGGTATGTAAATTCTACTCGGTGGATGAATCTGTCCTCCGTGGCACACTGAAAAACAAAGGTACTGCAGAAGCCCGTCAGGTTGCCATTTATCTCATCCGTAAACTGACGAATCTTTCTTCCAACGATATTGGTAAGGAACTGGATAAGGATCACTCCACAGTGCTTTACTCTATCAACAAAGTGGAAAAGGCTTTGAAAAACGGCGACACCAATCTTCAGGATCACATTCGGGACATCACTGCCAATATTAACTCAAGCCTATAAAAACTGCATTTTCCCGGTTTTTAAATGGTTTTTCCCATTTTAAATTGGTTATATATTGGTTGTTTTCTGTTTTTCATATTTTTTCTACTTTTCTCCACAAGTTGTGAAATTGTGGAAAGATAAATTGTGGAAAACACGGTTTTAAATTATTTCTTTTTTCCCTTGTGGAAAAAAGGACATTTCTCAACATTTCCCTGTGGAAAAAAAGTGATTGCGACAGTAGGACTTTCCCCACTTTTCCACATATTTTCCTACTACTATTATTACTGCTACAAAATATATAATAATATATATATATATTCTTTTATCTTAACAATGAAGGGGTTTTAACTATGCGTTTTACCTGTGAAAAAAGCATGCTGGTTACCGGTTTGAATATTACCGGCAGAACCGTGGCACAAAAAAGCACACTTTCTGTAATTGAAGGC
>JAZRRA010000148.1:0-7161 GCA_045650305.1 Faecousia sp. | reverse complement strand
GGATGGCGAAAACACCAAGATCGGCGCTCCCGTTGTTGAGGGTGCAGGTGTCGAGGCTAAGGTCATCAAGAACGGCAAGGCTAAGAAGATCACCGTCTTCAAGTACAAGGCTAAGAAGAACGAGAAGAAGAAGATTGGTCACCGCCAGCCCTTCACCAAGGTGGAAATCACCAAGATCGCACTGTAATTATGACCAGATGCGAGTTTTTTATGGACGGTGACCGCATTACCGGTTTTACCGTTTACGGACACAGCGGCTACGCTGAGGCAGGAAGCGACATTGTCTGCGCTGCCATCTCTGCCGTTGTAACTATGGCCGAAACCACCATCAATGATGTTTGTGGCGGTAAGGCTAAGGTTCGGGTCAAAGAGGCTGACGCAAGAGTCACCCTGACCCTCCCCACTTCCTGCGACGAAGAGGACACCATCCAGGCAGTACTTGCCGGATTTTTGCTGTATCTCGTCGATCTGCGGGATCAATATCCAGATTATATCGAAGTTTTGGAGGTGTAACACCATGCTGAAGATTGGTATTCAGTTCTTCGCTCACCATAAGGGCGGCGGTTCTACCAAGAACGGTCGTGATTCCGAGGCTAAGCGCCTGGGCGTAAAGCGTGCAGACGGTCAGTTCGTTCTGGCCGGCAACATCCTGGTTCGCCAGAGAGGTACTCACATTCATCCCGGTGTCAATGTTGGCATCGGCAGTGACGACACTCTGTTTGCTCTGGTAGACGGCACTGTCCGTTTCGAGCGTAAGGGCAAGGATCGCCGTCAGTGCTCCGTGTACGCTGCTGAGCAGTAATCACGAACGCTACTTTTGGCTTTAAAGGCTGCTGCATACTTGCAGCAGCCTTTTTTAAAGCCATGGTTATAATGTGATACAGTTTCGTTTATGATAAGCGAAAGAGTATGACAGTATAACATGGCACAGCAGGGCAGATCTTCCCTGCACAATGAAGGAGAATGTTTATGGAAATGTTTGTAGATAAAGTCCGCATTACCGTATGCGGTGGCCGCGGCGGCGACGGTGCAGTTGCCTTCCATCGGGAAAAATATGTGGCATCCGGCGGCCCCGACGGTGGCGACGGTGGTCACGGCGGCAGTGTGATCCTGCGTGTCAACGACAACCTCTCTACCCTTTTAGACTTCCGATATAAGCGTAAGTACACCGCCCAGGCAGGTGCCGGCGGTCAGGGTCGCAATATGAGCGGTAAACGGGGTGAAAACCTGATCATCCAGGTCCCCCGCGGCACTGTGGTTCGGGATGCCGAGTCCGGTCAGATCATCGTGGATATGTCCACCGGCGAAGATCATATCATCGCAAAAGGCGGCCGCGGTGGCTGGGGCAACAACCATTACGCCACCCCCACTCGTCAAGTTCCCCGTTTTGCCAAGGCCGGTCTGCCCGGTCAGGAACGGGATGTCATTTTAGAATTGAAGCTTTTGGCTGATGTAGGCCTTGTAGGCTTCCCCAATGTGGGTAAATCCACATTACTGTCTGTTACCTCCAATGCCCGTCCCAAAATTGCCAATTATCATTTTACCACTTTGTATCCTAATTTGGGTGTGATCTATGTTGACGAGGGCGTTTCCTTCGTGATGGCCGACATCCCCGGCATTATCGAAGGTGCTGCCGACGGTGCAGGTTTGGGTCACGACTTTCTGCGTCACATCGACCGCTGTCGTCTTTTGGTGCATGTGGTGGATGTTTCCGGCTGTGAGGATCGAGATCCGGTGGAGGATTTCGATGCCATCTGTGCAGAACTGCAAAATTACAGCATTGATCTCAGCAACCGCCCCATGATCGTAGCCGCCAACAAATGCGACCTGCTGATGCCGGAAAGTGACAATCTGGAACGGCTGCGTAAGCATGTGGAAGAAGCAGGCTGCGAGCTGTATGAGATTTCCGCAGGTACCACCCAAGGCACCAAAAATTTGATGCGTGTGGTTGCCGAAAAGCTACGCACACTCCCCCCCGTTGTGGTCTATGAGCCCGAATATGTGGAGGTTGTGGAAGAAGCTGGCTCTCCCGATGAGTTAACCATCGAACATTTGGGCAGCACCTGGGTCGTTACCGGCAAATGGCTGGAGCGACTGATCATGAACATCAACTTTGATGACTACGAATCCCGAAACTACTTTGACCTGCAGCTTCACAAATGCGGTCTTTTTAAGCGGCTGGAAGAAATGGGCATTGAAGATGGGGATGTCGTGGATATTTACGACATGGAATTTGAATACCAGCGATAACGGCAAAAGTCCCGAATCATCAGGTACAGTGTCTGATGATTTGGGGCTTTTTTATATTTCTGCTATGCTACACAAAGCTTTTAATATTTTCTGTATCCTTTCCAAAACGGGAAACCTGATCCCTCAACAGCAAGCCGTGCTTTTGCCATTCTTGCCGCTTATTTGTCCTCACTTTCCTGAATTTTTAATGTTTTTATAAAAACATTTGCCATTTTCGATTTTTTATTGTATAATTATGGGGTCACATTTCTGTGACCCCATTTGTACATAATAAGGGGGCATTTTCTATGATTCAAAATTTGAACCGTTTAAGCTTTCAACCCTTCGGCACAATTCTGCCCAAAATACCCAGCCAAGACGGCTGGGAACAGCCCTGGAAATCCATGACTTTGGTGGCTGCAGCCGCACCCACCTGGCAGGCCACTGCCGACACATATTTGATTTGCAACAGTGGCATGGCGGTTTTGTCCCTTTCTCAGGATGGTACTACATTCCACGATTTTTATTTAGACAAGACGGTCAAGATCCATCAGGGGATCACTTTCAGCATCTCCCCCTTCCAGGAGCAAACTACCATTAGTTATGCCTCTGCCAAGTACCCCATTTCCTTACCGGATCGTCCCTTAAACAATCTGCACATCCAGCGGAAATTAAATGTGCAGGCTCTTTATACCTTATTCTATCAGGAAAAAGAGCAGGGATTCCTCTTTTCCGGTGAATCTCACCCGGTTGTGGAGCTAACATACGTAGATCAGGGCAGTTTACATTCTGTGGTTGACGGTCAGGATATTCTTTTGGAGCAAGGCGACCTGATGCTCTACGGCCCGGATCAGTGGCACATGCAATATGCAGATATTGCCATACCGCCCCGTTTTATGACCATTACCTTTGATCCCGGCGATTACGACCTGACGGAACTTTACAACCGCAAATTCCGTTCCCCCCAGAAAGCCATTGACCTCTTGCAAAAAATGCTTCACGAGCAGGATAAAATGGATGAATTATCCGGGGATTTCCTGCTGAACCTGCTTTCCCTTCTGCTTTTGACCCTGAAACGACTTTCCGATGCCCCCGTGGACACCCTGAAAAGTGTTCACTGTATCACCAACGAAAACGAAATTATCCGCCGGGCTCAGCAGTACATCAGCACCCATGTCCGCAATCGTTTGACTGTGCCGCTGGTGGCAAAAAACACCGATGTCAGCACCAGCTATCTGACCGCCCTATTCCATAAGCATTTGCAGATCTCCCCCGGCGAATATATCCGCCGTATCAAATTGCAGGAAAGCAAGCTGATGATTCGGGAAGGCACTTTGAATTTTACTGAAATTGCAGAGGCTCTGCAATATTCCACCATTCATCATTTCTCCCGTCAGTTTAAGGAGAAATTCGGCATCACCCCTTCTCAGTACGCAAAATCCATTCGTTAAGGAGGCTCCCATGGACTTTAAACTATTGGCCGTAGGCGATGTGGTCGGCAATCCCGGTGTGGATCGGGTCTGCCGCAGTCTGCGGAAACTGAAAAAGGACACCGGAGCGGATTTTGTCGTGGTCAACGGTGAAAATGCCGCCGTTGTAGGCATGACGCCCCAGCAAGGCGAGGATATTTTTGATGCCGGTGCGGATGTGATCACCATGGGAAATCACACCTTCGGCAAACGGGAGCTTTGCGATTATTTGGAGGACTGCCCCAACATTCTCCGTCCTGCCAACTATGCACCCCAAGTGCCGGGACGAGGTTTTTCCACTTTCGATACCCGGTTTGGCCCTATCGCCATAATCGACCTGATCGGACGGTGTAATATGGATTACGGTCCGGATAACCCCTTCCTGATGGTGGAAAAAATCCTAAAAAATATCAACACGAAGATGGTTTTCGTGGAATTCCACGCCGAAGCCACCTCAGAAAAGCTGGCCATGGGCTATATGCTGGACGGACGGATCAGTGCCATCTGGGGCACTCACACCCATGTCCCCACCAGCGACACCCAGGTACTTCCCAAAGGCACCGGCTATGTGACCGATCTGGGTATGACCGGACCAAAGCACTCCGTGCTGGGGATTCAACCCAAACTTTCCATTGCCAAATTCCGCGGGGATCTGACATCCCGTTATCAATGGGCTGACGGCCCTACGAAATTAGAGGCCGTCCTCTTTACCATCGACACCGACACCGGCCTTTGCCGCAAAGCAGAAAGGGTGGATATGTATGATTAAAATTCTCCACAGTGCGGACTGGCATATGGATGCTCCCATATCCGGCCATAGCCCTGAGCAGGGAGAATTTCTCCGCCGGGAATTGAAAACCGTTCCCCAAAAGATTGTGAATTTAGCAAAAGCACAAGGCTGTTCAATGATCCTTCTGTCCGGTGACTTATTCGACGGTGAAGCCTCCGCTGATACGGTTCGTATAGTACAAAACGCCTTGAAAGAGGCGGAAATTCCCGTTTTTATCACCCCCGGAAATCACGATTTTATCTCTCCTTCCAGCCCATACACCCGGGATGGCTGGTCGGAAAATGTCCATATTTTCCAAAATTCCAAAATGGAAAGCATTTCTCTGCCGGAACTGGACTGCCGCATTTACGGTGCAGGCTATCACGCCATGGACTGTCCTGCCCTTTTGAAGGGTTTTCAGGCCGCCGGCACAGAAAAATATCACATTGGTATTTTACACGCAGAGGCGGAAGCCTCCGGCTCTGCCTACTGTCCCATTTCCCGGGAACAGATCCGCAACTCCGCCTTGCATTATCTGGCCCTGGGTCATATTCATAAAGGCAACAGCCTTCGTGCAGGCGAAACCTTATGTGCATGGCCCGGCTGTCCCATGGGACGGGGCTTTGACGAATTAGGCACCAAGGGTGTTTTGCTGGTCACGCTGGACGAAGAAACCAGCCTGTCCTTCCTCCCCCTGGATACACCCCGTTTTTTTGATGAGGAAGTGGATATTGGAGATGACGCCAAGGATGCCGTCAATTCTGTGTTACCGGCACTGCAAACCCAGGATTTTTACCGCATCACTTTGGTAGGCTACGCCTCCGAAATGCACCTGACTGCGGCTGATTTCCCCCATGTTCCAAATCTCACCATACGGGACAACACCCGTCCTGAACCGGACCTTTGGAGCAGTGTGGGAGACGATACTCTGGAAGGTGTCTATTTCAGTATGCTGCAACAAGCCGCCCAATCTGAAAGCGAATCCTTACGGGCAAGAGCCATGTTGGCCGCCCGTATCTCCCGTCAAATCTTAGAGGGTCAGGAGGTAAAACTGCCATGAGAATTTACTCCATGACTGCCACCTTCGGCAAATTACGCCATGAGACCCTGACATTACAGCCGGGACTGAATATTATCGAAGCCCCCAACGAATGGGGAAAAAGTACCTGGTGTGCTTTTTTGGTAGCGATGCTTTACGGTATCGACACCCGGCAACGGAACAATAAAGCCGGCATGGCCGTAAAAGAACGGTACTCCCCCTGGTCCGGCGAACCCATGTCCGGTCGCATGGAACTGCACTGGAACGGCAAAGATATTACCATCGAACGCAGTACAAGAGCTCGCGTTCCCTTCGGTGAATTTCGTGCCTACGAAACCGCCACCGGTTTGGAAGTATCCGAACTGACTGCCGCCAATTGCGGTCAAATGCTGTTGGGTGTGGAGCAAAGTGTATTTACCCGATCCGGCTTTATCCGTTTGCAGGATATGCCCGTGACCCAGGACGAATCCCTCCGCCGTCGACTGAACAACCTGGTCACCACCGGCGACGAATCCGATGCCGGTGATCAGCTTGCCAAGCAATTAAAAGAACTGCAAAACAAGGTTCGCTACAACCGAAACGGACTTCTGCCCCAGGCAGAAGCTGAACGGGATCAGCTTCGCAACGAATTGCAACAGCAGGAGGATCTGCAAGCAGAAATCATGCAGATTCAAAGTCGTCAGCAGGATTTGGAAAGAGCCCAAAAGCTGTTAAACAACCACGCCGACGCCCTTCGATACGAAGCATCCAAGCAAGCGATCGCCCGTATTCAGCAGGCGGAGGATGCTTGTGCCCGTATTCAGGAGGAAGTATGCACACTGCAAGCAAAATGTGATTCGCTCCCCCAACGGGAAGATGCGGAAAAGGCCATCCAGCAAGGCAATTCCCTTCTGTCAGCACAGCGGGAATTGGATGCACAAGCAAAGCTCCTGCCGCCTGCACCCGTTTTGCCGGAGATCCCTGAAAAATACCGGGGCATTTCCCCCGAAGATGCGGTGGCCACCGCCAAAAATGACTATTCCCAATACCAAAACCTCCAGATAAAAAAGAAAAAGCAGGTATTTGTCCCCCTTTTCTATGGTATATTTGCCGCCATCTGTTTGATCATGATGGCGATCCTGCAGGAGCCCATGGCCTATCTTTCACTTGGTTTGGCTCTCGTTCTCATAGGTATCCCCGCATTGGCACTTTCTGTTGCCGGAAATGCCAAAGCGAAAAAACAGCTGGATGCCTTGCACAAAAAATATCCTGATATTGTGGCAGAAGGCTGGATCAACTACGCCCAGCGGTTTGCACAGGCTATGGATAAATACAATCTTGCCACTGAGCAATATAACCTGATGGCCGGTAACCTCCATGCACGGCAAGATGCCTTACAGAAAGACATAACTGCCTATACAAACGATGCATCCCTTGCCGAAACTATACAAAAATGGCAGTCTGTGCTGGACACGCATCAGCTTTTAAGTGCGAAAACACGGGAATATCAAAACGCAACGGAGCATGCAGGTGCGTTGCAATCCGTAGCCACCACCGCTCCGGAGCCTGCATTTGAAGATGCGTTAACCTTTACCCAATCGGAAACCGACAGCCGTCTGCAACAATGCCATTTTGAATTGCGGCAATTGCACATAAAACTGGGACAATGTATGGGT
>JAZRRA010000147.1:0-9188 GCA_045650305.1 Faecousia sp. | reverse complement strand
TGGCCGGCTTCATCCCACAGCTCAATATTTCTTTTCATTTTTAGTCCTCCTTGCAGATATTCTCTTTTATTTAATGCAGCTATGACGGAAATTATCCTCTGGTTTTATATTGCAGTTCCTGTTTCTTATTGATTACCGAGGTTCCGGGGGCTACCGATTCGGTAATGAACACATTAGAGCCAATTACAGATCCCTTTCCAATCACCGTATCGCCGCCCAATATAGATGCGCCGGCATAAATGGTCACATCATCTTCTATGGTGGGATGGCGGCGTTTGCCGCGCAAGCTCTGGCCGCCCCGGGTAGATAGCGCTCCCAAGGTAACGCCTTGATATACCTTTACATTTTTTCCAATGACTGTGGTTTCACCGATCACGATGCCGGTGCCGTGGTCAATAAAGAAATATTCATCAATACTGGCTCCGGGATGGATATCAATGCCTGTCAGATTATGGGCATATTCCGTCATGATCCGGGGAAGCATAGGAACATCCAGCAAATACAGCTCATGGGCCAGCCGGAAAACTGTTATGGCAAACATACCGGGATAGGAGAAAATAATTTCCGCCATATCCGTAGCCGCCGGGTCGCCGTCAAAGGCCGCCTGCAAGTCAGTTTGCACCACGGCACGAATAGCCGGTATCCGACTAAAAAACGCCAGACAGATCTCCTGTGCCTTCTCAAACGCCTCCTGCCGATCTGTTCCCAAACTTTCAAACACCAATCGCATTTGACGGCTCAGATGGAACATCACATCCTCGATATGGGCAGAGAGATTGGGCTTTGCATTATAATATTTATAATTTTTATCCCGAAAATATCCGGGAAAAATAATTCTGCGAAGTTTCTCAATAATATCGATGATCACATCCCGGTCAGGACAACGCAGGATCTCCAGCCGGTCAATATCACGACCGCAACGGTAGTCCTCCAAAATGTTATCCACAACTTGTTCGATTCTGTTTTCAATGGGTGTCATGGTGATCCCCTCCTTTTCTTATTATATATCATAAACAGAGCTTCAAGTCAATGTTCCTATTGACCGATGTTTCTAACTGTTTTATAATAAACAAAAACCACGCGGAGGTATGTTATGGCTGAAATCATTTCGAAGGTGTCGCAACTGGTAGGCAATACGCCCCTCCTCCATCTGCAAGCCACGGAAAAACAACTGGGTATCCATGCCCGTCTTTTGGCAAAACTGGAATTTTTTAATCCCGGTGGTTCTGTGAAGGATCGTGTGGCACTTTCCATGATCGAAGACGCGGAGCAGCGAGGACTTTTGACGGAAGGTTCTGTGATCATTGAGCCAACCTCCGGCAATACCGGCATCGGTCTTGCCTGCATGGCCGCAGCCCGCGGCTACAAAACCATCATTGTCATGCCCGATTCCATGAGCATGGAGCGACAGATCCTGATGACCGCCTATGGTGCGGAATTGGTACTGACTCCGGGCAAACTGGGTATGCAAGGTGCGGTGGAAAAAGCCAAAGAACTGGCAAAACAGTATCCCAACAGTTTCATTCCCGATCAATTTGGAAACCCTGCCAATCCTGCCATCCACGAAAAAACCACCGGCCCTGAAATTTGGGAGGCAACCGGCGGAAATGTGGACATTTTCGTAGCCGGTGTAGGCACAGGTGGCACAGTCAGCGGTGTGGGTGCTTATCTAAAAAAACAAAATCCCAATGTGCAAATCGTTGCGGTAGAACCTGCCGCCTCCGCCTTACTTTCCGGTGGTCAGGCAGGCCCTCACGGCATTATGGGTATCGGTGCTAATTTCATCCCCGACACCCTGAATCGGGATGTTATCGACGAAATCTTCCCCGTGACCGAGCAGGAATCTTACAGTGCCGCCCGAGGATTGGGTAAAACAGAAGGTCTTTTGGTGGGCATTTCCTCCGGTGCGGCACTACACGCCGCCATAGAACTGGCAAAAAAACCGGAAAACTGTGGCAAGACCATTGTGGCACTCCTGCCGGATACCGGCGAGCGTTACCTCTCCACCGCCATGTTTACCAAATAAACTACGCCCTGAGGATGAACCTCAGGGCGTAGTTTTAGCCTGTCATCGTGCCAGCCAGCACTTCTGTGCTGTACATAAACAGCACATCCTTGCCCATCTTGGGCTGGATCAGTTGATTGATCACCGTATAGTCTGCAAGACGCAGGTCAACCAATGTGACCTTATAATAGTCCTGAAGCAGCAGAGGAACCATACTGCAACCAAAGGAATCCCGGAATATGACGATCTCATTTCTGCGATTGCCGTTGGGATTGACGATCTCCATAATGCCACTGTTAGAACCGCCCAAATAGACCTCATACAGATCGTCCGAGCCTAACTTACTCATATCGTAGATTGCTCCGGGCTGTCCTGTACTGGTATTGGTGACTTCGCAAGCCTTCAAAAGGTCACTTTGCATCAGGTAAACCGGGTCGCCATTCATAGGCATTGCCGCCTGACCGTAATAAGTGCCGTAGAACAGCTCCTCCAGTTTTTCCACTGTATAGTCCGATTCCTGCTGGACTGTCTTACCCATGGCCTCGGCGATCTTCTGTGCCGCCGGGAGGATCTTTTCCTGACGCCAGTGATGGTCGGTATAATAATAGGAATCTGCATTCAAAGTATCGGTGATGTCGATATAGGTGGCCCAGGGCATTTGCTCCTGCACAGTTTGGAACAATCCCTCAAAATCACCCACAAGCTTTCCGTTTTCCGGTCCTAAATAATAGTTTTTGTCCGGAATTACCGTCACATACACATTGCTGTGCTTTTTGGAAAAGGTGCTTTCATAAACGGAATTTAACACCTTCAGGTTTGCCTTTAGTTGGGTATCATCCAGCGGATAGGTGATCTTTCCGATATGGTCACCTACAATATAAACATTGTTATTATCCTGCTTTTGCATCACATAGTAGCTAAACAGAGATTTGACTTGCCGGAACTCCTGACGCCAGGGAAATTGATCCAGCGTATATTTTTCAAATTTGCTCATAAAGGACTTCCGGGTCAGCAAAGAGCCATCGGATTTATATACATCCTTGGCAAGGATCGTTTCCATGCTCAAAGTCGGTGCTTGCTCCAATTTACGACGCTCTGCCAAAGATCTTTCCTGGGGTGCTTTCAGCCATGCAAAGCCTGCAAGACCGATCCACAGAAGGACTACGATGGCAATTCCGATTCCGGTAATATAATTTTTCTTCATACCATCGCCTCCTTAAAAACGGAAATACAAGAACGGGCTGAAAGAACCGTCAATGAGATAGCCGGTGCAAATCAGCAGCAGTACCGCCACCAAAATACATTCCAGTACGGAAGCCACAGCCCAGGCTTTACTTTCAGACAGCCGCATACCGCAGGTCTTTACCAGCGGTGTACAACCGATAATACCCATCACAAACAAAACAGCAAAGCTCTTTAAATAATAGATCGTTTCTGTGCTGCTCAGCGGCAGATTGCCAAAACCAAAGAGGCAGGCAAAATCTCTGCCCACCTGGGCAATATCCGTTTCATTAAACAGCACAAAGCCCAGCACCACCACAGCCATGGTGTAGAAATGGCGGAAGAAGGCAGGCAGTTTTTTGATAGCAGGCACCCACTTTTCGATCAGCAGACACACCGCATATAAAAGACCCCACAAAATGAAGTTCCAGCTTGCACCGTGCCACATACCCGTCAGCATCCAAACTGTCAGGGTGTTCAGTAGCCATCTCCACTTTCCTACCCGGTTGCCGCCCATGGGGATATACACATAGTCCCGGAACCAGGAACCCAGACTCATGTGCCAACGACGCCAAAATTCGCTGACAGACTTGGAAAGATAGGGATAGTTGAAGTTTTCAATAAAGTTAAATCCAAACACTTTACCCAAACCAATGGCCATATCACTGTAACCGGAGAAATCGAAATAGATGTTGAGAGAAAAGGCAATGGCATACATCCAGTAAAACAGCACAGACTGCTCCCCGGATGCCCGGAAAATGCTGATCAGTGCCGCAAAACTGTCGGCAATGATGATTTTCTTGGCAAGACCCATGACAAAGCGGCGGACACCCAGCTTCATTTCCTCCCAATTATGGGTGCGGTCATTCAGTTCCCGTGCCACATCCACATAACGGACAATGGGACCGGCGATGAGCTGGGGAAACAGAGCCACATAAGCACCGAAATAGAGAGGATTTTTCTGCACCGCCACCTCACCCCGATACACATCGATGGTGTAGCTCAGGCTTTGGAAGGTATAGAAGCTGATACCGATAGGCAATGCCAGCTTCAAAAGGGGTACAGACAAGCCGGTCAGGGCATTGAAATTGTCCACAAAGAAGTCGGCATACTTGAAAACGCCCAAAAGGCCTAAGCTGACCACAATGGACAGCACCAGCCAAAACCGTTTCCATCCTATGCGTACACTTTTTCCAATGGCCCAGCCGCAACCCCAGAACATCAGGATCGTACCGATCATCAAAAACAGATAAATCGGTTCGCCCCAACCATAGAACAGCAGGCTAAATAACAGCAGAACTACATTTTTTGTAAAAATCGATGCCTTATGGCTTAATTCTTGATTTTTCGTAATGACACGAAATACACCTTCCACCAGCCAGGACAGCAGGAAGTAGCTTAGCACCACAGCCGGTAAAAAGTAATACAAGAAGGGTATGCTTGAAAAAACCATATTGATTCCTCCGGGTATTCTTTCTGATAGACACGGTTACATAGGGTGTCCATCTGTTAATTTATGTTGTCACTCGATTTTGTATTATAGCACAAGTCGATAGTTCTGTACAGTGTCAATAATTAGAAAAGTCATCAGATTGCGCCGGTACGGAGATTCCAAATTCTCCCGGCAGGAATCGGGGACAGACATTTTCCGAAGAAATGATCACCGATGCCGCCAAAACCGATCCGATGTCGATGGCCTCTGCCAAAGTTTTCCCGTAGGTCATACCGATGGCAACACCTGCACAGAAGGCATCTCCTGCACCGGTGGTATCCTTCACCTGCACATTACGGGCAGGTACTGTACCGCTGTTGCCGTGCATATCCGCATACACCGCTCCCTGATCTCCCAGGGTAACCACCATAGCAGGAATTTGAGCCCCCATAACCTTGCCCCGGAGCATTTGCTCCATTTCCCCAGGGGTATAGGCTTCATAGTCATTGAGGAATAACTGTCCTGCTTCCTGACGATTGCAGATAAAGCAGTCAAAATGCTGGAGAAAATCCCGTCGTTTGGCGGCGATACTCATATTGGAAACCACACCAAAGGTTTTACAATTATGCTTTTTTGCCAGTTCCAGGGCGGTTTTGACAATATCCTTCTCCATGTCCACTTCCATCACAACGGAAGATACCTTAGAGAATATCTCGTCCCCTTTTTCTTCCAGCAGATCCAATATGGGCATCAGGTTGGGGCGTTTGGATATAGAGCCTGCCACATCGCCATTATTATCAAAGACTGCAAGCCATGTACCCATACCTTCCGGCACGATCTGCACATACTCTGTATTGACCTTATGGTTTTGCAGTTTCCGCAGAACATCGGTCCCCATGGGAGAATCATCCACAATGCCCAAAAATGTGGGACGCAGCTCCACATTGGCAATATCCTCCACCACATTTCGTGCCACTCCTCCATGGAGGTACTCTACACGGCCTACATTCCGTCCGGTGGGGATATAGTTATCCGAGGGAAAGCCTTTGATGTCCACAAAAGTCGCACCGATTACCAAAATGCTCATTTTTTCCTCCTTCTCCCCTTTTACGAATTCAGAAGCCATCCGATACCGTAAATAACCACCAAATGGAGGGGATAATAGCAATAAAACAGATATTTTATGTTATGTTTGCCTCTTTTCCCGTTATACAGTGCCAAAAGTGGCAGGCTTAAAAAAGAAAACCACTGCCAAAAGCCCAGGCTCATGGCAAGGGGCAGCATGCAGATTGCCGCTAAAAGCAGCTTTTCTTCCTTGCTGCGAGCTATGTAAATAACCACTGGAAGCAAAACACCAAAAATGCCGTAATCCAGTTTGAAATCCGTCCCCGGCAGATCCCCGGGCAGGAACAAGCAGATATAACAAGCTGCCGCAAAAGTCGCTCCCATCAGGCACAAGGTGAAGAGATTTTTCTTTTTCACTGCAAGATCCAAAACACAGATCAGGATCACCGACACCGAAAATGTCACAAAAATACACTGCATCAGGGATCCCATCGCAACCCAGTACACCACCTGACACACACAGGCAAAGGCCAAAAGGGTCAGCAAATATCGCAGGCGGTTTCGGGTATGACTGCACCCCTCTGCGATCATCCAGGCAAAGATCGGCATTGCCAGCCGTCCGATATACCGCAAAATCATGACATCAGGCAATATAAACGCACCCACATGGTCAACAGTCATCAAGATCATTGCCAATATTTTCAATTGGTTACCGCTCAATCCACCGATTTTTACTTTTGTTCCCAAAGGATACGCCCCTCCCTATTGAATATTTTTATTATTATACCACAGCTATGCCGGTTTGCAAACAATTTCTATAAAACGAGCCCGTGCTGCATCGCAACACGGGCTCGTAATTATGCCTGTTTATTTTCCATTGTTTCAATCGCACCGGCAGGATCGGCGGTAAATTGCTCCAAAAGCTTCAAAACTTCAATTCTCCGCTGGGAGAACATATCGGAATTTTCTCTTTCAGGAACCATGCCGTCATATAAGCCTTCATAGAGATAATCCATCATTTCCTTGGGATCATAGCTTGTGCCATTGGCTTCATTGTAGGCAAGGATATGATTTTCGATCATCAGCAGGTACTCATAATCCTCAAAGCCTTCCCGGATGCTTTCCAGACGCCGGGAGGAAAGAGGTCCGAAAATATCAAACTTCGCACCGGGATACAAAAGCTGTCCGTCGCCCACAGTATTCAGGTACACCGACGGTTGGGTATAAATATCCTCTGTCTGATAATAGTTGACGCACCAGTACAGCATGCCATCCACATCATAATCAAACATCATCCAGGAAATCAGCCGAGTCACGATGCCATCGTCATCCATGTGGAAGCTGGGGAACGGCACACGGGGACTTTCACAGCCATACCACCACAAGCCTTCCCCATATTCCCGCTCAGAATGATCCCGACGGTTATAGTAGTTTTGCCGCTGCTGCTCAGAATGCCAGGTATGGAACTGACCGCACCAGGTTTGGACACCGCCCACAGTATCCGAACCCACCATTTCTGCATTGTAGGCAGAAGTGATGATATGGGGTACTTTCATGCAGGATTCATACAAATCGGGATACTCTGTCAAATAGGCATCGGCTACCGCCCGTTTGCTCCGGGTAATGATCAGGTCGCAATCTCTTGCGATTTGCATGCGTGAACCGGAGGGCTCATCGCAAATAGAGCCTAAGTAATAAACCGCTTTCTTAAAGAGGTCTGCGGACAAATCCCCTTCCTGACGCAGAGCGATACTCTTCTGTGCCAATGCTGTCAGCAGCTCCATCACGCCGGATTCCGACACCAGGGTATTGCCATCTACTATTTCCGAACCATACGGCAAGGAATAGGCAGAGATCTTGGGGTCAGCCGCCTGCTGTGCCGCCCACTCAGTAAAGCCGGAAATATTACGGACAGACCAAACAGAAGGCACTGCCTTTGTAGGCATAACACGCTTGCTGGCAAGGAAATCATAGTAGGCCTGTCCCAGTTCCTCACTGTAATAGCCTTCGCCGGCTTCCACCAAATCAAACCACACGGCAAACTGGCTGCGGACATGAACCTCCTCCGGCATGGTGGCATCGTAAACAGTTATTTCAAAGGAAACGGGAACTTTTACGCCATCCACATCCAGCGTTCCGCTGCCAGTATAAACGCCGGGATTTTGGTCTGCCGGAATGTTCACCTGGATCCAAAGGCCCTGATTCTGACCGGCCTTGATAGAATCGTAGCCTTTGATTTGATAATTTTCCAGAGGCACCAGTGCATCGGGGTAAAACCCGTTATAAGCACTGTTATTGTAGGACTCGGAAACCTCCGTGTACCACTGGGCAAATACCTCAAAGGTATCCGCCTTTAACACATCTCCCTGAGCATTTTTCAGATCCGCCATGGTAAAATCATAGTGTGCAATATCCTCTGTCGGAGTGATCATCAACTGCACCGATTCCACATCACCACGGATACCCTGCATCCGCAGAGTGCTGTCCCGGTTATCCATCAGCTCCGGATATTCTAAATCCTGCATGAGATTTTCTGTATTATAGGCCCACCAAAGGGTTACGGGAGCTTCCGTAGCAGAACCCTGGCCATTATTTTGTGAACCCTGGCCATCATTTTGTGAACTCTGGCCATTCTTTTTTGTATTTACACATCCGCTGAACAACGACATCATCAGCGACAAAAGTATCCATAATCCGATGACTCTTTTTTTCATCATATCCTCCTTGATTGTGAAAAAGGAAGCGACATTGGAACGCCGCTCCCTTTCCGGCATGTTACATCGCCTGCAAAGCAGCAATGCCTGCGGCAGGATCTGCCGTGATCGTCTGCAAGACATCTAAAACCGCCAGACGCTTTTGCAAGAACAACTCCGGCTGTCCCCGAACCAGGCACATACCCTCATAAAGTCCCTCATACAAAGGTGCCATCAGGGTTTCCGGGTCATAGGTCGTGCCGTTTTCTGCATTATACTTCGTAATGGCGTCCTCGATCATCCAGAAATATTCAAAATCCTCCTGGCCTTCCCGGATGGATTCCAGTCGCAAAGTACCAATCGGCTCAGAAGTGCTGAATTTCTTGGTGGGATAGAGTAAACTGCCGTCGCCCATAGCTCCACTGAAGGCAACCGCATTTTCCCACAGATCCGTACGGCTGCTGGAATTGTTCACACCCCAGTAAAGTGTGCCGTCACTGCCGTAATCATACTGCATCCAGCTTAAAATACGGGAGCCGATCAGTTCATCGTCAATGTGGTAGGTGGGGAACGGCGGATAGGGCGTACTGCAACCGTACCACCATGCCTCCTCACCGCCCTGACGGTCAGTGGAATTTTGACGGTCATAGTAGTGCTGACGGGTTTCTTCGTTATCCCAGGAAAGCAGAATGGATGCCCAGGTCTGCACACCGCCTACGGTATCGGAGCCTACCAGGTCTTCGTTATACACGGTGGTCACCAGGCTTCTGAC
>JAZRRA010000146.1:0-10472 GCA_045650305.1 Faecousia sp. | reverse complement strand
GCTTTTGGATACGCCCGGTATTCTGTGGCCTAAATTTGAAGATCCCAATGTGGGTATGAAACTGGCCTATACCGGTGCTGTAAAAGAGGATATTATGGATTTAGAGGAACTGGCATGTCATTTGATGGAGGTTCTTTGGAAGTATTATCCCGATACGGTTCGCAGCAGATACAAAGTAGATATGCCGGAGGAAACACCGGGATATATGCTTCTGGAAGAGGCCGGCAGAAAGCGTGGCTACTTGTTATCCCGGGGCGAGATCAATACAGAGAGAATGGCAAGAGTCCTGCTGGATGAGTACCGAAGCGGCAAGCTGGGATTGTTTACCTTTGAAGAACCGGAGGAATAAGTTATGAGTCAGACCGATATGTGGGAAATCGAACGCAGTTACCTGGATGCCGGTGTCCGGCTGATCTGCGGTGTGGATGAGGCTGGCAGAGGTCCTTTGGCTGGTCCGGTTTGTGCGGCGGCAGTCATTTTGCCTCCCAATTTGGAGATTCCCGGATTGAATGACAGCAAAAAGTTATCCGATAAAAAGCGTAGAGAGTTATTTCCCATCATTCAGGAAAAAGCCATTGCCTATGGTATCGGCTTTGCCGACCATGGGGAAATTGATGAATATAATATTTTACAAGCGACCTATCTTGCTATGGAACGGGCAATTGCCAATTTGTCCGTAAAACCGGAGATGGCCTTGATCGACGGCAACCGGGCAAAGGATTTTGGATTGCCGGTTCGTACGGTTGTCCATGGGGATAGCTTATCTGCCGGAATTGCCGCTGCCTCTGTGCTTGCGAAAGTGACCAGGGATGATGTGATGCTTAGGATGGCGGAGGAATATCCCGGCTATGGCTTTGAGATCCATAAAGGCTACGGTACGAAAGCACATTATGATGCCATCCGTCAGCTTGGTATGTGTCCCATTCACCGCAAGACCTTTTTAAAGAAATTTTATGGGACGGAATAATCTGGTAGGTGCATGGGGGGAGGCTACTGCCGCCGCCTACTTGCAAAAGAAACGCTATCGTTTAGAAGCGGCAGGTTTTCGCTGTCGTTACGGGGAGATCGATTTGATCGTCAGCAATAAAAAGTACCTGGTATTTGTTGAGGTTAAATTAAGAAAATCCAATCAATTTGCGCAAGCCATGGAATTTGTTGACAGCTTTAAGCAAGATAGACTTCGCACCACCGCAGAATTTTATTTGTCCAAATATCCCACAAAGCTGCAACCCCGATTCGATGTGATCGAAATTTATGCCCCGGAGGGGACAATTACCCAAAATCCCGAAATTCGTCATTTGGAGGATGCTTTTACATGAATTTTCCTGTATTTGATTTGCATTGTGATACAGCCTATGCACTTTTAGGCAAAGATATTACAGAAATGGGAAACCTTCGGGAAAATACATATCATTTTGATTTAAACCGTGCATCCGGGTATCCCGGTTTTGTGCAGTGCTTTGCTTGCTTTACTACCCCGGAAATGGCACAGTGGCATCATAAAACGCCTACGGTCATGTTTGAACTGGAACTGGCGACCATCTTGCGTGAAATCGAGAAAAACCAGGATATGATTGCGATTGCTTATACTGCCGGTGATATTGAAAAGCATGAGAAAAAAGGCAAAATGTCTGCAATTTTATCCATTGAAGGCCCTGCCGGTTTTGGCTATGATCCGGAGCTTTTGGAGGACCTTTACAAAATCGGTTTTCGTATTACCACCCTTGGCTGGAACGAAAGCAATCCATTGACCGGCTCTCATATTACCAAAGAAGGTTTGAGCGATTTGGGCAGGGAATATGTAAAAGAAGCCGGGCGACTGGGTATGTGCATCGATGTGAGCCATATCAGCGATCAGGGTTTTTGGGATGTGATGGAGATCGCCCAAACGCCAGTTATCGCATCCCATTCCAACAGCCGCACCGTATGGGATCATAGCCGGAATTTGACGGATGATATGTTCCGGGCGATTTGTGAAAAAGACGGTGTAGTGGGCATCAATCTGTATAGCGGCTTTTTAGGTCAGGATCCTGATCTGGATACGGTTTACCGACATATGGCCCATTTTCTGGAATTAGATCCCTCCGGCAGACACATCGCACTGGGCGGTGATCTGGACGGTTGTGACAGTTTGCCCCGGGGCTTTCAGGGAGTTCAGGACTACCGGACATTGGCACAGTATTTGCTGGATCGGGGAATTTCGGAAGATACTGTATCTCATATTTTTTGGAATAATGCTTTAGGAGTGTTTACCCATGCTTTACGCAACAACAAGAAGTAAAACAGATACCTATACCGCATACCGCGTCCTGCGTGAGGAGCGTTGCCCGAATGGAGGATTTTTCCTTCCGTTCCGGTTACCCACCGTATCTTCTGAACAATTGGAAAAAATGAAATCCCAATCCTTTGGAGAAACGGTTGCGGAGATTTTAAATCTATTCTTTTCTTCGCAACTGACCGGATGGGATGTGGATTGTGCCATCGGTAAAACTGCGGCAAAGGTGATCTGCATGAGTCATCGGGTCATGTTCATCCAGCTTTGGCATAATCCCATGGGGGAGTATGCCTATATCTGCAATCAGCTTTACGATAAATTAACTGACGGTGATTCCGGTGTTACGCCTACGGATTGGGCGAAAATTGCCATCCGAATCGCTGTGTTGTTTGGCGTGTACAGCATTGTACCCTCCGATCGGTTTGATATTTCCGTCAATTCCGGAGATTTTTCTGTTCCCATGGCGGTGTGGTATGCCCGGAAAATGGGTCTGCCCGTTGGCACCATCGTGTGTGCCTGCAATGAAAACAGTGCCCCGTGGGATTTTCTCCACAGAGGAGATATGAATACCGGTCTTTCTAAGGTGGATACGGCATTGCTTGATTTGGATGTTCCCAATCCTGCCGGATTGGAACGGCTGATCTTCAGCAGTTTGGGATACGAAGAAACATCCAAATATCTGGAAAAATCCCAACGCCGTGGCGTTTACAGCCTGCCGCCCCACATGCTGCAAGCATTAAATGAGGGTATGTTCGTTTCGGTGGTAGGAACGGATCGGGCAGAAGCGGTGATCGGTAGTGTTTACCGCTCCAATCTGTGTGTGTTGGATCCCTATACCGCGGTTTCCTATGGCAGCTTGCAGGATTACCGAGCCAAAACCGGTGAGGGAAATCCTACGGTTTTGCTGTGGGAGAAAAACCCCCTCAAGTATCCGGATATGGTCACCCGTGCGACGGGACTGGATTTGACGGAAATCGGGAAAGTTTTAAATCAGCTTTAAGGAGTAGAATATGGCTCTGTATGGAATCGGAGATCTCCACCTTTGCCTGGGTGCCTCCAAGCCTATGGATATATTCGGCGGAAACTGGCAAGGCTATATGGATAAACTTCAGGAAGGCATTTCGGTGATTGGTCCTGAAGATACCACTGTGCTTTTGGGTGATTTGTCCTGGGCTTTGGATTTAGCCGGTGCAAAGGCTGATTTTGCCTGGATCGATCAGATACCCGGAAGAAAGATCATTTTGAAGGGCAATCACGATTATTGGTGGAGTACGGCTTCTAAATTCTATCAATTCTGTGCAAGCAACGGGTTTTCGGATCAATTTATTTTGAATAACAATCATTATACCTATGAAGATTGGGCGATCTGCGGTACTCGCGGATGGTTTTATGAGGAAAACCGCAGTGGTGACCATGATGAGAAGGTGTTTAAACGGGAATTGATCCGGTTGGAAACCTCTTTAAAAGATGCCCAGGATAAGAAAAAAGCAGTGTTTTTGCATTATCCGCCCCGGTATAAAGGGTATGAATGTCCTGAAATTTTGGAACTTCTGCAAAAATATGATGTGAAAAAATGCTTCTATGGACATCTGCATGGCCCCAGTCACGGATTGGCAATTGAGGGTTTGTGGGACGGCGTGGAATATAAACTTCTTTCTGCGGATCGACTGAATTTTATTCCTTATCGGATTATGTAAAAAATTTTAAGAAAATAGTGGACATTTCGCAGTTTATCTGCTAATATAGTTCGGATGAAAATTTATAATTGACGGTTGTATAACAACCCGATTTTAGGAGGACATAAAAATGAATGTAAAGAACATTGAGAAAAATGGCAATCAGGCTACCATCGTTGTGGAGATCGACAAGGAACTGATGGAATCCGGTGTACAGCAGGCTTATATGAAGGCTCGTAAGAACATCATGATTCCCGGCTTCCGTAAGGGCAAGGCTCCCCGTAAGATGATCGAGTCTATGTACGGCGCCCATGTTTTCTATGAAGATGGCCTGGAAGAGATCTTCCCCAAGGTTTATGAGGAAGCTGTTGTCAATCAGGACATTAAGGCCGTTGGCCGTCCCAGCCTGACCGACATGGACATCAGCGAAGATGGCATTGTTACCATTACTTTGACTACCGATATTTATCCCGAGGTCACTTTGGGCGACTATAAGGGCCTGGAAGTGGAGAAGGCTGAAGCTTCCGTTTCCGATGAGCAGGTTCAGGCTGAACTGGATCGCATGGCTCAGAATGTTGCTTCCACCGAAACTGTTGACCGTGCCGCTGAAATGGGCGACACCGCCAACATCGACTTCGAAGGCTTTGACAACGGTGTTCCCTTCAATGGTGGTAAGGGCGAAAATCACGACCTGGAGCTGGGCTCCGGTTCCTTCGTTCCCGGTTTTGAGGAGCAGATCGTTGGCATGAGTGCCGGCGAGGAGAAGGACATTGACATTACCTTCCCCGAAGATTATCACAAGGAGCTGGCCGGCAAGGCTGTTGTGTTCCATGTGAAGCTGAACAAGGTTACTGCTACCAATGTTCCTGCTCAGGACGATGAGTTTGCTAAGGATGTTTCCGAGTTTGACACTTTGGATGCTTTGAAGGAAGACATCCGTTCCAAGGCTATGGAAAATGCTCAGAAGCAGATCGATTCCGCTTTCGAGAACGCTTGCGTGGAGAAGGCTGCTGAGAATGTTTCTGTGGACATGCCCAATGGTCTCATTGAAGCAGAGCTGAACAACCAGATGGAGCGTTTTGCATACCAGCTGCAGATGAGCGGCTATTCCATGGATGCTTATGCCAAGATGATGGGTGGCGATGTGAACACCATGCGTAACGCCTTCCGTCCTGCCGCTGAAAAGCAGGCTAAGATCAATGTGATGCTGAGTAAGATCGTTGAGGTCGAGGGCATTGCTGTTTCCGATGAGGATATTGCTGCTGAGTACGAATCCATGGCTAAGCAGTACGAAATGGAAGTGCAGAAGATCAAGGACATGGTTCCTGCCGATGAACTCAAGACCAGCCTGGAGACCCGTAAGGCCGTTAAGGTGATCGTGGATAGCGCTGTTGCAGTGGCTCCTAAGACTTCCGAGGAATAATCCTTCCATTTAGTGGTTAGAATGTTTCAAACCATGAAAGGAGAATTTGCTATGAGTTTAGTACCCTATGTTGTAGAACAGACCAGTCGCGGAGAACGCAGCTATGATATTTTTTCCCGACTGCTCAATGACCGCATTATTTTCTTGTCCGAGGAGGTCAACGATACCACTGCAAGTTTGATCGTTGCCCAGCTTCTGTATTTGGAGGCACAGGATCCGGATAAGGACATCCAGTTTTATATCAACAGCCCCGGTGGCAGTGTGACAGCAGGTATGGCAATTTATGACACAATGCAGTACATCAAATGTGATGTGGCGACCATTTGTGTTGGTATGGCCGCATCCATGGGTGCATTCCTGCTTTCTGCCGGTACGAAGGGCAAGCGTATGGCACTTCCCAATTCTGAGATCATGATTCATCAGCCTTCCGCTGGTACGCAGGGTCAGATCACGGATATGGCGATCCACATGAAGCGTTTGGAAACCATCAAGGCTCGTATGAACCGTATTCTTGCCGAAAATACCGGTAAGAGTATCGAGGAGGTTACCAATGCCTGCGAACGGGACAATTTTATGACCTCCGAGGAAGCAATGGCATTTGGCATTATCGATCGGGTATTGGATCGTCACTAATTATCATCAGAAAGGCGGTAGGCCCGAATGGCAAAGAAAGAAGAACAGATGATTAGCTGTTCCTTTTGCGGTAAGGGAGAATCCCAGGCACGGCTGATTGCAGGTCCGGGTGTCTATATTTGCAGTGATTGCGTGCAGGCCTGCTGTGATCTGTTGCGTGAAAACAGTGAACTGGAAGGAATGCCGGAACAGCTTCCCACGCCCATGGAGATCAAAGCCTATATGGATGGCTATATCATTGGGCAGGATGAGGCTAAGATTGCCCTTGCCGTTGCTGTCTACAATCATTATAAGCGAATTTATCTGGCGGCAGAAACCGATGTAGAACTTCAAAAAAGCAATATTTTATTGATTGGCCCTACCGGTTCCGGTAAAACACTGTTTGCTCAGACTTTGGCAAAGATTTTGAATGTTCCTTTTGCTATTGCAGACGCTACCACCTTGACCGAGGCCGGTTATGTGGGCGATGATGTGGAAAACATCCTGGTTCGTCTGCTTCAGGCTGCTGATTTCGATGTGGAACTGGCAGAACGGGGTATCATCTATATTGATGAGATGGATAAAATTGCCCGCAAGAGCGAAAATACATCCATTACGAGAGATGTTTCCGGTGAGGGCGTTCAGCAGGCACTTTTGAAGATTTTGGAAGGCACGGTTGCGCATGTGCCTCCTCAGGGTGGCAGAAAGCATCCCCAGCAGGAAACCATCCCGGTGGATACCTCCAAGATCCTCTTTATCTGCGGCGGTGCATTTGACGGTCTGGATAAGATCATCGAAGCCCGAACAGATAAATCTGCAATCGGTTTTGATGCTCCCGTTGAGAGCAAAAAGAACCGGGACATCGGCAAATTGTTTGCACAGGTGCAGCCTCATGACCTTTTGAAATTCGGCATCATTCCCGAATTGGTTGGTCGTTTGCCGGTTATTACAGCACTTCAGGATCTGAAAAAGGCGGATCTTGTTAAGATCCTTTCAGAGCCGAAAAATGCGTTGGTCAAGCAATATAAGGCCCTTTTGGATATGGACAATGTAGAGCTTGATATTCAACCTGCCGCATTGGATGCGGTTGCAGAGAAAGCCATCGAGCGGCAGATCGGTGCAAGAGGACTGCGTGCTGTGATGGAGGAAGTGGTGATGGGTATTATGTATTTGATCCCCTCTGATCTTTCCATTAAAAAGGTGGTTATTACACCTGATTGCGTCCGGGGCGGCAAGCCTAAGCTGGTCCGGGATAAAGAAAATCCCCGTATTCCTTTAGGAGCAGGGAAATGATTTTGATCAGGGGGTAGCAAGCTACCCCCTGTTTGCTACATCAGGCACAATTCCCGGAAATTTTTGTGTCTGTGATAGAAAAGGAGCAATATATGGAAATGCAATATATGTCCGGAAATATGCCGGTTTTGGCCCTTCGGGGGTTGGTGGTATATCCGGATCAAACCATACATTTTGATGTAGGTCGGATGAAATCCGTGCTTGCATTGGAGGCGGCTATGCGGAAGGATCAAATCCTGATGCTGGTGCCGCAAAAGGATATTTTGGTGGATGATCCCGGTTTTAAGGATCTGTATCATGTGGGTACTGTGGTAACCGTCAAGCAGATCTTGAAGTCCCAGGGAGATACCATCCGCATTTTAGTCAGTGGCATCCATCGTGCAAAGCTGATTTCTCTTTCCCAGACGGAACCCTATCTTTCCGGTGAAGTGGAAGCTGTGGAAAAGAATTCCATGCATGGCGGACTGAATCTGGTTGCTATGCGTAGAGAGGCCAACAATCTGTTTAACTCTTATCTGGAGTTTGCAGACAAGTCCATTCAGGCTGTTCAGCTTCGGATGATGTCATCGGATGATTGTGGATTTATTGCCGATTCCATTGCACAGAATGTACCTTTTGACTACAAAGATAAGGTGAGACTTCTTTGTCAGCTGAATGACGCCAAGCGATTGGAGCAGACGATCGTACTTCTTCGCAGAGAATCCATTTTGTTGGAAATGGAAACGGATATTCATGAAAAAACCCGGATCAATATGGATCAGCAACAACGGGATTACTATCTTCGTGAGCAGATCAAGGTGATTCGGGAGGAATTGGGAGAAGGGGATGAGTATTCCGAATTTGCGGAATATGAATTTAAGATCCGTTCCCTTCATTTGCAGGAAGAATCGGAGAAGAAGGTTTTAAAGGATCTGGAAAGACTGAAAAAGCAGCCTTTTGGATCAGCGGAAGCATCAGTTTTGCGTAATTATTTGGATACCCTTCTGGAACTGCCCTGGAACAAGTACACCAAGGAGCGGATCGATGTTTCTGTTGCTGAGAAGATTCTTAACAAAGATCATTACGGTTTAGACAAGGTGAAGGAGCGGATTTTGGAAAGCATTGCGGTTCGTCAGGTAGCCCCTGAAATGCCGCCGCAAATCCTTTGCCTTGTAGGCCCTCCCGGTGTGGGTAAAACTTCGGTTGCCTATTCGGTTGCCAGAAGTTTGAATCGTAAAATGGCAAGAATTGCCCTGGGTGGCGTTCACGATGAGGCGGATATTCGCGGTCACCGTAAAACCTATGTGGGTGCTATGCCCGGCAGAATTTTAAGTGCTATGATTCAGGCGGAGAGCATGAATCCCGTTTTGCTTTTGGACGAAGTGGATAAAATGGGCTCCGACTACCGCGGTGACCCCAGTGCCGCATTGTTGGAAGTGCTGGATAGCGAGCAGAACAAAACCTATCGGGATCATTTCCTGGAGATTCCCTTTGATTTAAGCGAAGTTTTGTTTATCACAACTGCCAACACGGTAGATACCATTCCCAGACCCCTGCTGGATCGTATGGAGATCATAGAATTGGGTTCTTATACGGATCAGGAAAAGCTGATGATCGCGAAAAATCACTTGATCCCCAAACAGCTGAAAAATCACGGCCTGAAGAAAACCCAGCTGAAGATCACGGATGACGGAATTTCCGAAATGATCCGTTGCTATACGAAAGAAGCCGGTGTGCGTTCTTTGGAGCGTTTGATTGCCAAGATCTGCCGCAAGGTGGATATGGAAATGCTGAAAACCGGTACTGCAAAATGCACCATCCACGGCTCGGATGTGGAAAAATATCTGGGCGTACGGAAATATTTGCCGGACAGATTGCCTGAACGAAACCAGGTCGGACTGGTTACGGGCCTTGCCTGGACATCCGTGGGGGGTGAAACCCTGGAAGTGGAAGTCAATGTCATGGAAGGTACGGGAAAATTGGAATTGACCGGTAACCTGGGCGATGTTATGAAGGAATCTGCCCAGGCGGCACTGAGTTATATCCGCGCCAATTGTGAAAAGCTGGGTATTGCAGCAGATTTCTATAAAACAAAGGATATTCATGTGCATTTCCCGGAGGGGGCTGTACCCAAGGATGGACCTTCTGCCGGTATTACCGTTTGTACCGCCATGGTATCGGCACTTACGGGTACGGAAGTCCGCTCCGATGTTGCTATGACCGGTGAGATCTCCATTCGTGGTCGTGTCCTTCCCATTGGCGGCTTAAAGGAAAAAACAATGGCCGCTTTTCGCCAGGGGATCCGTACCGTGATCATTCCCAAGGATAATCTTCGGGATCTGGATAAGATCGACGAAACGGTACGCAAAGCCCTGAATTTCGTGGTGGCACAGACCATTGATGTTGTTTTGGAAACCGCTCTTTTGTATAAGCAGGAAAGTGGTTCTGTGTTGATCACCGATCTTCCCAAAAACATGAAAAGCAGGGAACGGAAGCAGGAAATTCGTCAGTGAGGTAGAAATATGAATTTAAATAAAGTAGAATTTTTGATTTCTGCCGCCCGAACAGCGGATTTTCCCTCCAATCGACTGCCGGAAATTGCTTTTGCCGGAAAATCCAATGTGGGCAAATCATCTGTGATCAATCGCTTGTTAAACCGGAAAAACTTTGCCCGTGTTGGCGAAAAGCCGGGAAAAACCATTCATGTCAATTATTTTACAATTGATAAGATGTGCTATTTTGTGGATCTTCCGGGGTATGGATACGCCAAGGTTTCCCAATCGGAAAAGGAACGATGGGGAAAACTGATGGAATCCTATTTTGCCGCAGGCAGAATCGATCTGGGCGTGATGATCGTGGATTGCCGCCATGCACCCACGAATAATGATATTACAATGGCTCGCTGGTTTTTAGACAGCGCCTGCCCCTTTGTGGTGGTTGCCAATAAGCTGGACAAGGTGAAAAAGAGCCAGTTAGCTGGTAATATTCAAACCATTCGTGAGGATCTGGAGCTTCCGGAGGATTGTCCCGTCATTCCGTTTTCCGCGGAAAAGGGTGACGGCAAGGAAGAACTTTTGCGTATGATTCTTCAAACTGTTAAGGAATAAAAATAAGCCGCACATTGGCCGGTGCACCACAGTGATAAATCGCCTATAAAAGGCATTTATCCGCACCAATCTGCGTCAAAAATGCTCGCAATCCACAAAGGATTCCT
>JAZRRA010000145.1:0-2534 GCA_045650305.1 Faecousia sp. | reverse complement strand
GGATGCCGTGTTGATGGGTCCCGGAATCGGATGCTCAGAAGGGACACGATGCGTTGTGGAAGCGGTGTTACAAAATGCCGAAATCCCGGTTGTTTTGGATGCCGATGGTATAAATGTCATCGCTAAGCATACATATATCTTGCGTGACAGAGTGGCACCGACAATCCTGACACCCCATGCCGGTGAGTTTATGCGTATTTTCGGACAAGCACCTTCGGATAGAATCCGGTCTGCACAAGCACTTGCCCGTGACCTTGGCTGTATCGTATTGCTCAAAGGTAACCAAACGGTGATCACAGACGGCGATTGCTGTTATATCAATCAAACCGGAAATCCCGGCATGGCTACCGGTGGTTCGGGGGATGTGTTGGCTGGAATCATCGTCAGCTTGTTGGGTCAGGGACTTCAGCCTATTATGGCTGCATCTTGCGGTGCATGGCTTCACGGTGCAGCCGGTGATATTTGTGCCATTGAGATCGGTCAGTACGGTATGCTCCCCCAGGATGTTGTGAACACTCTGCCGCGACTATTGCCATAAGGACTGATTAGGTTGAGAAAATGGATTGCCCTTATTTTGTGTGCTTTCATATTTTGCGGTTGTCATTCACAGCAGGGAGATTTAGACGGTGCCATGTCTTTAAGACAGAGGACATTATCGGCACAATCTGTTTCTTTTTCCTGCAAGGTTTCAGCAGATTATTCTCAGGTGGTGCATACATTTTCTCTTTCCTGTACATACGAAAAAGAAGGAAGATTATCCTTCGAGGTAACGGCCCCGGAAAGTATTTCCGGAATTACCGGTTACTTCGACAAAGAAGGCGGAAATCTTACATTTGATGATCATGTTCTGGCGTTTCCTATGCTGGCAGACGGTCAAATTTCTCCGGTCAGCGCCCCCTGGCTATTTATGAAAACACTGTGTTATGGCTATATCCGGGGCGTTGCATCCGAGAATTCCCAAATGTGTATCAAGATCGATGACAGTTATGAATCCGATCCCATTGAGGTAGATATTTGGACAGACCCATCATATAATCCTTTAGGCTGTGAGTTTTTGTGGCAAGGCAGAAGATTTCTCTCAATGGAGATCATAAATTTCACACTGATGTAACATTGTGTCGCTTTTTGCATAGGATATTTTGCATGCAAGCCGTATAATTTCCATTTGACCGTGGGAAAATGATGTTACCTGCGTTACATAATGGATCGGTAGCGCAGGCAACGATATAGCGCGGAGTGTGAAGTATATGGACAGCACAGTCAGACGCGGCGACATTTTTTATGCAGATCTTTCGCCGGTTGTTGGCAGTGAACAAGGGGGAACAAGACCGGTTCTCATTGTGCAAAACGATACGGGAAACCGCCATTCTCCTACGGTCATCGCGGCGGCGATCACCAGTCAGACGGGAAAGGCAAGATTGCCTACACATATCAATATTGCCGGAGGTAGTGTAGGGTTAAGTAAAGATTCGGTTATTTTACTGGAACAGATCCGAACTATCGACAAGCGTCGCCTGCGGGAACACATGGGGCGTTTGGACGATCAGCACATGCTGATGGTGGATAATGCCATTGCAGTGAGTTTTGGTTTGGGTGAGAATCGTAATATGTGAATGGAATACCCCCTTGCCGCATAAATTGACGGTAAGGGGGTTTTACTATATGGACTATGATGTTTATTATGAAAACGAGATCGTTGGAAAAGTGAGTTTGCAGCGGTGGGGACTTTACTACCGCATTATTTGCAAGACAAGACGAATTTCCAATGAAATCTGCCGACTCTATTTATACATAGAAGATAAACCGGTGAATTTAGGTGTATGTTATCCACAAAATGGCGGATTATATTTGGAACGGAAAATTGCGGCGAAAGAATTATCTTTGGCAGACCCTCATTTTGTTTTGATGCATGAGATACGCTCTCAGGAAGGACAGTTTGTGCCAATTTCACCAGACAGACCGTTTCCTATGCTTTGGAAAGTAAAATCCGGTGTATTTCAGTTTCGAGATGGGATTGCCGGAATTTTTATGGCCGATCCGGATCCGAAACCGTAATATAGGGCAGGATCTGCTGGAATAAGGATGCGGAGATTTCTTCGATTTCAAGTAACTCATCCACATCAACAAAATAGCCGTATTTTTCCCGGTACTGTAAGATTTGATTGGCAATGGGGTAGGTGATCCCGGGAACTTTGCAAAGTTCTTCCAATGTAGCGGTATTCAGATCCAGGGGTGGTATCTTCTGGGATTCTTCCGGGACGGTATTGGTGTTTTCCGTAACGGAATTGGAATTGACCACATTACCGGAGGATACTCGTCCAATGTAAATTCCCACATATATGGCTGCCAAAAGAATGGTAGCGATACCAATACCCAAAGTCAGTTTCGATTTCATTTCTCTTGCTCCTGATTGACTACTGCATGATTTGCTGTTATAATCATAAACATCATATAGGAAAATCAGCGGACTTTCAAGTCTGTTATGAGATATAGAGGGTAAATTACATGAGATCAAGGCGTATTATATCGTTATT
>JAZRRA010000144.1:0-14939 GCA_045650305.1 Faecousia sp. | reverse complement strand
TACTCTGTTGAGTCCTATGCATATGCAAACATCAATGCTAACGATAAGAAACTGGTTGAGCTGCTGAAGACCATGATTTACTACGGCGACTCCGCTAACAACTTCTTCAAGAAGTAATTTCCCAAACAAAAAATACAACCGCGTCGGCGGTGGGATTTTTATATGCAGGGAAGGCATTTATGCCTTCCGTTTTATGGTGCGTCATCGCTTCTTTTGGGCGGAATGGATCAATCCATTCCTTACGATATGTGGATGCATCGGGATGGAAAAATTAAGGGCATCCCTCAGGATGCCCTTATTGGATCACAGGTTAAGTTTTTTGTTGATAATATAATGGGTTAGGAAATAGCTGCCTACCGCAATGACAGTATACATAATGATATAGGTAATATACAGTGTGGAGGAGTATCTAAACGGATTGCTTTGGTCGTATGTCAGAATCGAAATGACACTGGCAATAATTGTTGTGACGATATTGACAACAATGGAAATGCCATATCCGAACAGAAGAGAAAGACCGACCTTCCGTTTTTGTGCAAATGTTGAACCTAAGGTAATGGCAAGATAGGGTAACATCATGGAATAGAGTGTACCGGAAATGCTGTACAAGACAGACGCAACATCATAATCGACCGTAAGAATTTCCAATATATTCAATATACTTTCGACTGTATCCATATTGGTTGCATTCATCATCAGTAAGCTGACGAGAACAACAGCAATCGCGGTTATGGTTGATATGATCAAATTTAAGATAGAGGTAATCAAAATTTGATGGCTGGTAACCGGCAATGTGAAGGTTAAATAACCCTGATCTGAAAATTTGTGTTTATAAAATTGACTGTACGGTATGAAAATGGATGCAATTAAGTATGCAAATAAGGATATATAAACGATGGTGTATATGGGAAGTGCGATCATGGAAAATAAGGCGCTGTCTTCTATACTACGATTTAAAGAGGCGATGAGTGTTAAGAAAAAGCCCAGTGCGCTGGAGGAAAGAACGATCAGACTCATGGGAATCAGGGTTCTTCCGGAAGCTCGTAATTCGTGTTTTAATAATTTGGCAAACATCTGAATACCTCCCGGAAAATTTCGTCAAGGGTTTTGCCCGTTGCTTCTTTTTGTTCTGCAACAGACCCGTATTGGATGATCGAACCGTTATGAACAAATAAGAATTCGTCCAGAACCTGCTCAACATCCGATATGAGATGGGTGGAAATGATAATGGTTGCTTTCCGGTTGTAATTGGAGATGATGGTATTTAAGATGTAATCTCTGGCAGCCGGGTCTACACCGGCAATAGGCTCATCAAGCAGATACAGCTTGGCTCGCCGTGCCATCACCAATGCCAGTTGCACTTTTTCCTTTGTGCCTTTGGAAAGCAAGCTGAATTTTTTGCGAATATCGATGCCTAAGTCCTCGATGATGTTCTTTGCTGTGGTTTCATCAAAATCTTCGTAAAAATCTTTGTAGTACAAAATTAAATCTTCGATTTTCTGATTTTGATCGAAATAGATCCGGTCAGGCAGGTAAGAAACAACCGCTTTGGTTTCAATTCCCACAGGGTGACCGGCTATCAGGATATTGCCTTGTGTAGGTGTGAGCAATCCTGCCAGCAGTTTGATCAATGTCGTCTTGCCACTGCCGTTAGGGCCTAATAAACCAACGATCTTGCCACTACTAAGTGTAAGATTGACATTTTTTAATGCAGAGATGTGGCCGTAGGATTTACTTAGATTTTCAAGTTGTAACAGTGCATCCATAACGAAGACTCCTTTCTGAAGTTATAGGGGAGAAGGAAAGTTCATAATGAGAGAAAATAGCAGACAAAAAAGGAAACATAATGCCGCAACGGTCATCCATAAACTTTTCGGTTTCAGTAAAAGTTGGGAAGTGTACAGCAGAAAAAGGCATAAGCCGCTTATGAAAGTGGTAATAATGGCTGTAATGACTGCAAGCCATATCGTACCGTTACCTGCTGCAATTAAGAATACAATAAAGGAACATAATGCGATGAGTAACAGGATCGTCATAAATTGCTCAAATTGTTTATAACGGTTGTTTTTGGTATCCATATTCATCCCTCCTTATTGCTTTTATACCATAAAAACCGCAATATTGCAATCCTTTCCCGAATGGTAAACAATATTTTGTATAAATACTTGCAAGAATGGGGAATCAATGATATAATGCAAATAAGTATATCCATAGATAAAAACGGAGAAATCAGGTATGTCAGAACCACAATATCGGCTGGAAGGTATCGTCCATACCCGTAATGAGGGGTTGGAGGACTTTGAGGGTCCTTTGGATGTTATTTTCCTGCTGTTGAGTAAAAATAAAATAGAGATCCAGGATGTATCTATTACGGCGATTTTGGAGCAATATTTGGCATATCTGGACGAAATGAAGCGACTGGATATGGAGATTGCCAGTGAATTTATCACCATGGCATCTCACTTGATGGTGATCAAGACCAAAATGCTTCTTTCTGCCGCAGAGCAGGCAGAGGCAGAAAGCGAACTGGATGTTCTGCGTCAATCTTTGATCGAACGCCAGCGAAAAGAAGCGTTGGAGCAGATCCGCATGGCGGTATCGGTGTTGGAACCGAGAAATGAAATCGGTCGCAGTGTGTTTACCAAACAACCGGAGCCCCTTCGCCGGGATGATACCTATCGCTATAAGCATGAGCCGGAGGATATGCTTCGGGCTTTGGATGAAATTTCCGAGCGGAATCAGCGGCGTCTACCGCCTCCTACGGTGAATTTTAAGGGCATTGTGGGTAAAGAACCCTATCCCGTAACAAAAAAGGCAACGGAGCTGATCCGTCGTCTGGTGTTGCGTGGAATTGAAAAACTAAAGAACTTATTTAAGGGAAGTAAGAGTCGTTCTGAGATCGTGGCTACCTTCATCGCGGTGCTGGAGTTGTGTAAAACCAATTCTGTTTTGCTGGAAGATGATGACAGCGGTGAAAATCCCAATGTTCGACTGATCAAAGAACCGGATAAGGAAATTGAGGAGATGACTTAATGGAATACGAACAATTGCAAAGGGCCATTGAAGCCATCTTGTTTGCTGCGGGAGAATGTATTGAAGTATCCCGACTGTCAGCAGTTTTAGAGGCAGACCCGAAAGATATTATGAAAGCTGCGGATGAATTGGCGGACGAGCTTGCTTTCAACCGTCGTGGTATTCGGATCTTAAAATTGGATAAAGGCTATCAAATGGTTTCTTCCGGTGAGATGGCAGATTATATTACAGCGGCATTGGAAACGAGAAAACCGCCGAAGCTGTCTTCCTCGCAGTTGGAGGCACTGACGATTGTTGCCTATTATCAGCCGGCTACCAAGGCAATGGTTGAGCAGATTCGCGGTGTGGACAGCTCTTATTCCATCGGTGCTTTGTTAAATAAAAAGCTAATTGAAGATGCCGGTCGTTTGAATGTACCCGGTCGTCCTATCTTGTATCGGACAACTACCAACTTCCTGCGTACATTCGGACTGAGTTCTCTGGATGAATTGCCTGAAATTGAGAAAGTTGATCTTGGCGAACCGGTGATCGTAGAGGAAGATCAGCAGTTTATTCCGGAGGTGACCGGCGAGACGGTTACTGTGGGGGATGTGTGATGACCGGATGGTTGATTGCACTGGGTATTTTGCTGTTTTTGGCAATCTTACCCGTTGGTGTAAGTCTGATATATAACCAAAGCGGATTGTATCTTTCAATTCTTGTGGGCCTTGTGAAGATTCGGCTGTTGCCAAAACCTTCTAAGGAAAAAGAAAAGAAAGTAAAAAAAGCAAAACCTGCTAAAAAAACCGAAAAACCCCAAAAGCCTGTGGCTTCTTCAAAACCTCCAAAAACAAAGGAAAAAAGTGGCGGTAAACTCACAGATTTTTTGCCGCTTTTGGATATTGGCTTAAAATTTTTGGGGAGTTTTCGCAGAAAGCTTCGTGTAAATCGCTTGTATCTGAATTTGGTTATGGCCGGTGGCGATCCTTGTGATTTGGCGGTAAATTACGGAAAAGCATGGGCAGCAGTTGGCAATTTGATGCCGATGCTGGAAAAGGTCTTTGTGATCAAGAAACGAAATGTTCAGGTGCAGTGCGATTTTGTCGCACCGGCTACCACCATTCATGCCAGACTGGATATTACGATTACCATTGGCAGAGTGGTTGGGATTGCGGTGAAATACGGAATCCTGGCTGTGGTTGAATTGTTGAAAATATTAAATAAGCGAAAAAAATTGAAAGGCGGTACTGAAGTATGAGCAAAAATTTACCGAATATGTTGGAAAGTACCATTGAAAAGTTGCGGGAAATGGTCAGTGTAAATTCTGTGGTCGGCGATCCCATCGTCACCAATGACGGCGTGACCATTATTCCTATCTCCACTGTAAGCGTAGGCTTTGGCGGTGGCGGTTCTGATTTTGTATCCAAAAATGTGAATAAGCAGGATAATCCCTTCGGCGGCGGTGTGGGTGCCGGTGTCAAGGTAAATCCCGTGGCATTTTTGATCGTAAAAGACGGCAGCGTTCGGATGCTTCCGGTGGCTACACCTGCCAATACCACAGCAGATCGTATTGTGGAGATGATCCCGGACACATTGGATAAGATCGTGTCGTTTATTGAGTCCAAAACGGAGAAAAAAGCAGAATAATCTGTCATTTTCCGGATATGCTATATTCGGGTGATGATATGAAACGATTGTTTGCCGGGATGGCAGCGGCATTGCTTGCTGCCATCCTTTTTGTGCCTTTTGGGGTATCGGCAATTTCTGCACAAAATGCCATCGTAGTGGATGGACTGACCGGTCGTGTTCTGTATGAGAAGAATCCTGACAAACGCTCTCTGATTGCCAGCACCACCAAAATTATGACCGCTTTGCTGATTTGCGAGCAGTGTAATGTTTTGGATCGTATGGAAATTCCGAAAGAGGCGGTTGGAATCGAGGGATCTTCCATGTACCTGCAGGAAGGGGAAGTACTGACCTTGCAGGAATTGCTGTATGGTTTGATGCTCCGAAGTGGCAACGATGCGGCGGTTGCATTGGCGATTTATTGCGGCGGAACGGTAGAGGGGTTTGCGGAACTGATGAACGATAAGGCCCATAGATTGGGCTTAAAGGATACGCATTTTGTCAATCCCCACGGCCTGGATGCGCCGGATCATTATTCTACCGCCAGGGATTTAGCCACATTGGCTGCCTATGCCATGGAGAATCCCATTTTTTTAAGGACTGTTTCAGCAAAGAATATTACAGTTGGCAATCGGTATCTCAAAAATCACAATAAGCTATTGTGGCAGGTAGAGGGTGCAGACGGAGTGGAAACCGGCTTTACCAAAGCGGCAGGTCGGATCTTAGTGTCCAGTGCCATTCGCGACGGAAGAAGATTGATCGCAGTTACCATAAATGCACCGGATGATTGGAATGATCATAAAACCTTGCTGGAGCAGGGCTTTGCCCAATTCACACCCGTTTCCATGGTGGAAAAAGGGCAGTGTGTGGGATCTGTTTGTGTGGCCGGTGGGGATGCAGGCCAGGTAGAATTGATTGCCCAGCAGGACTTTGCCTATGCATTGCGTCAGGATGAATCCTGGCATGTGGTTTTGCCTGAGCCGGGTTTTGTATATGCCCCGGTCGTGCAGGGACAAAATGCCGGCTATGCCCATATTTATGTGGAGGATGTTCCCGTAGGGAAGATCGCGCTTTCTTATGGTCAAACTGTGGAACGACAACCGGAACCTTCTGTTTCCTGGTGGAGAAAATTATTCTTTGGAGAATAACTATGGTTGATAGACTGCAAAAGATACTGTCTGCCCGAGGTGTTGCCTCTCGCAGACAGGCAGAACAAATGATTTTGGACGGGCGTGTGTCCTGCAATGGTCAGGTTTGCACCCTTGGTGCCTCTGCAGATCCGGATGTAGATCATATTACAGTGGATGGGAAACCGCTCCCATCCATGGAAAAAAATCTGTACATAATGCTTAATAAACCTAAGGGATATGTGACGACACTTTCCGATGAAAAGGGGAGAAAAGATGTCTCCATGCTGGTTTCCGATTGCGGAGCAAGGGTTTATCCCGTGGGTAGATTGGATATGGATTCGGAAGGCTTGCTGCTTATGACCAATGACGGTGACTTTGCCAACCGTTTGATGCATCCGAGCCATGAAGTGAAAAAGCAGTACCATGTTACCGTGAAGGATTATTCCGAAAAGTCCCTGGAACGGGTGAAAAAAGCTGTGGTTTTGGATGGATACCGGATCAAACCGCCTGAGGTGCAATTGTTGTCTGCCGGGGAAAATGGAGCAGAATTGATGATCACCATCCATGAAGGGCGTAACCGCCAGGTTCGCAGAATGTGTGCCATTGCCGGTATGAAAGTGAAACGATTGATTCGTGTCGCAGAAGGATCTGTTAAGCTGGATTCCCTGGAATGTGGAAAATGGCGTTATTTGACGGATGAAGAAATCCGGAAACTTAAAGGATAATGATTATGAATTATGATGTGATCGTAATAGGTGGTGGTCCTGCCGGTATGTTTTCGGCCATTACAGCGGCAGAGCAGGGAAGTCGTGTTCTCCTGCTGGAACGAAACGACCGTTTGGGAAAGAAATTGTTGATTACGGGCAAGGGGCGTTGTAATGTGACCAATGCTTGCCTTGCTTCGGAGGTTTTGGCTAATACACCGCGGAACGGAAGATTCCTTTACAGTGCCATGGAGGCATTTCCTCCTGAGAAAATCTGCACCTTTTTTGAAAAAAACGGATGTCCCCTGAAAACAGAAAGAGGAAATCGGGTCTTTCCCGTTTCCGATCGCTCCCAAAGCATTTTGGATTGCCTGAAAAAGGTGATGAAGCAGTTGGCTGTGGAAGTGCGGACGGGCAGAGTGACACAGCTTTTGGTCAAAGACGGTGTCTTGCAAGGTGTCAGTACCCAAAGTGAAAAATACTTTGCACCTGCGGTCATTTTGGCTACCGGTGGATTGTCCTATCCCACAACCGGCTCGACCGGTGACGGATACGAACTGGCCCGGTCTGTGGGACATACCATAATCCAGCCGGAGGGTTCGTTGGTTCCCATGACCACGGAAGGACCGGATTGTCCGGATATGCAGGGATTGAGCCTGCGAAATGTGGCGGTAAAATTGCTGGATGCCAAGGGGAAAGTATTATACAAGGATTTTGGTGAGCTGTTATTTACCCATTTTGGTATCTCCGGCCCTATGGCATTGTCAGCCAGCGCCCATTTGAAGGGGCAGGGATGCAAAATGCTCATCGATTTAAAGCCTGCTTTGGAATTGCCCAAATTGCAGGAGCGGATCTTGCGAGATCTGGATCAATACCGGAATCGATCCATGGAAAATGCTTTAACAGATCTTTTGCCCCGCTCCATGATCCCGGTTGTTTTGCGAAAACTGAATATTCCCGCAGATTTGCAGGCGAATTCTTTAAAGAAAGAGCAACGCCGTATGCTCTCAGAATTGCTAAAAGGGTTTCCCGTGGAAATTACGGGAAAACGCCCGGTTGCAGAAGCGATCATTACCAGCGGTGGTGTGAAGGTTTCGGAAATCGATCCGAAAACGATGCAGTCTAAAATTATGCCGGGATTGTTTTTTGCAGGAGAGATCATGGATTGTGACAGCTATACCGGCGGATTTAATTTGCAAATAGCCTGGGCCACGGCCTATGCCGCAGGGAATCATGCAAAAAACGGTCATTGACAAAAAGCAAGGTATGTAATAAAATACTACATGTGTCCAATCAGAAAGAAAGTAAATTGGAGGATTAGAGTATGTACGAAAAGTTAGTTTCCTACGCTGTAAAGCAGCTGGAATTGTCCGCGGACGAAATCACCCCCGATAGCACCTTTGAAAGCCTGGGTATTGATTCTTTGGATGTTGTGGAAATGATCATGGATCTGGAGTCCGAGCTGGGTGTTGAACTGGAAATGGAGAATCAGAAGATCGCTACTTTCCAGGAATTGGCTGATTTTATCGATTCCAAGCTGAACTAAAATTTTATAACCTTGTTACAGCTCAAACCGGCTCGTAACAAGGTCGCACTAGTCGGGGAGATAGCGGTGCCCTGTAACCTGCAATCCGCTAAAGCAGGGATGAATTCCCACACCCGGGTAGTGCTGAGTACCGTCTGCCCTATGTAAGTGGTGTTGATGGAACGGTCCCACGCAACGGGAGCCCGTGAACCATGTCAGGTGGGGAACCAAGCAGCATTAAGCGGATATGCCCGTGTGCCGTGGGTATGCCGATCCTGAGCTGTCTGCATGGAAACCGGGTGTTCAGGCTGTTCAAATGTGGGTGTGCGATCTTGTTATGAGCCGGTTTTACTATGATCAGGAGGTGGATGGAATGTATCAGGCCTTATATCGAAAATACAGACCGCAGACATTTGACGATGTTGTAGGTCAGCTTGCAGTTACCCAAACGCTGAAAAATCAGCTGCAAACCGGAAAATTAAGTCATGCATATCTGTTCACCGGCTCTCGTGGTACGGGTAAAACCAGTAGTGCGAAGATTTTGGCAAAGGCTGTGAACTGTGAAAATCCCCAGGACGGCAATCCTTGCAATTGTTGTAATGCCTGCCGCTCCATTGATGCAGGATCTTGCATGGATGTGCTGGAAATCGACGCCGCTTCCAATAACGGTGTGGATAATGTGCGTGATCTTCGGGATGATGCGGTGTATACCCCTTCGCAGGTAAAAATGCGTGTGTATATTATCGACGAGGTTCACATGCTGTCGATCTCGGCCTTCAATGCACTGCTTAAGATCATTGAAGAACCGCCGGAGCATTTGTTGTTTATATTGGCGACTACGGAACTGCATAAAGTTCCTTCCACGATTTTGTCCCGTTGCCAGCGGTTTTCCTTCCGTCGCATTGGCCAGGATGATATTGCAGCAAGATTGCAGTATGTTGCTTATCAGGAGAATATTGAACTGGATGACAGTGCCGCAAGGATCATTGCCAGATTGGCAGACGGCGGTATGCGAGATGGCCTGAGTCTTTTGGATCAGTGTGCATCTGCATCCTCCGGTGATTTGACCGCAGAACGGGTGTATGCTTGTTTGGGTATTGCCGGTATTCAGGAATGTGGCAAGCTGATGGCACATATTGCTGATCATCATACCGGAAATGCGTTGGCACTGCTGAACCGCTTTTATTCCGAGGGAAAAGATATGGCAGCCCTTTTGGACGAGCTGGCGTGTTTGAGCAGAGATATGATGGTTTTGAAAACGGCTCCCCAGGAAGGAATCAGTATGCTTTCCGGTGTGGCTACCGATGAGGAAACAAAGGCCCTTGCAGATCGATTCAGCATCGGTGAATTGGTCAGAATGATCGGTATCATTCAAACTACCATGGATGGCTTTACCCGTAGCTCCAGCCGCCGTGTGGATGCGGAGGTTTGCATTGTCAGCCTGTGTCAGCCGGAGCTGTCTTTAGATCCTGAGGCTATGAATTCCCGACTGACAAGATTGGAAGAACAGATCCGTAGTGGTGCTTTCTGCGTTACAAAACAGAGTGCTGTTGTTTCGGCTCAGCAAGAGGATGCTGAGGAAGAAAGACCACCCATGCCCGGTGACGAGGATGCCCCTCCCGATCCAATGCAGGAAAATCCCGTTCCGGTGAATGATGCTCCCGTAGGATTTTGGACGGATATGGTCAGTCAGGCAAGAAAAGAATTGAAACCTCCGGTTTCCGGTTTCTTTTCCACAGCCCCCAATGCTCCCGTTCAGGGCGTTATAAGGGATCAAAAATTGTTGCTTGTCTGTGAAAATGATTTTATTCTCAAGCAGACCGACAAACCGGAGATCCTGGAAATGTTTTCAAGAAAAGCCTCTGCCGCATTGGGTAGACCAATTCGGGCTTTTGCGGTAGACCGCAATTCCCGGGCAGATCAAAATAAACAAATGGAACAGCTGCTTTCTTTCGGAAGAGCAAATTCCGATGTTATCAAAATTAAAGAGTAAGCGAATAAGGAGAAATGTAACATGGCAAAAGGTGGATTCCGGGGTATGCCCGGTGGTATGAATCAGGCTGCGATGATGAAGCAGGCTCAGAAAATGCAGCAGGAAATGCTGCGTATGCAGGAAGAAATGGAAAACAAGACCTATACTGCCACTGCTGGCGGCGGTATGGTCAGTGCTACCGTTACCGGTAAGCATGAACTGAAGGATCTTAACATCAATCCGGAAGCAGTGGACCCTGATGATGTGGAGATGCTGCAGGATATGGTGATTGCCGCTGTGAATGAAGCTATGCGTGCAGCCGACACTGATTCTGCCAACAATATGTCCCGTTTGACCGGCGGCCTGAATTTGGGCGGTCTGTTCTAAGGAGGCGTCATGCAGTATTTTCCTGCCGCTTTGCAGGAGTTATCCGACCAATTTGCACGACTTCCCGGCATTGGTGGAAAAACTGCACAGCGTTTGGCGTTTTATGTATTGGGGCTGCCTGCTCAGGAAGCTCAGGCATTTGCAGATGCAATTTTAGAGGCGAAAAAATCCGTGCATACTTGCCCGGAATGTCAGAATTTGACAGACCGTCCCCGTTGTCCGATATGTGATGATGATTCCCGGGATCACAGTGTGATCTGCGTTGTGGCAGAGCCGAAGGATGTGATCGCCATGGAGCGTAGCCGTGAGTTTAAAGGCCTATACCATGTGCTTCACGGTGTGATCTCTCCGCTTAACCATGTTACCCAGGATGATATTCGCATTAAGGAACTTTTGCAACGGGTGGGAAAAGGCGGTGTGCGTGAAATTATCATGGCCACCAATCCGGATACGGAAGGGGAGGCAACCGCCATGTATATTTCCCGTCTGCTTCGTCCCATGGAAGTGAAGGTGACACGACTTGCCTACGGTGTACCGGTGGGAAGTCAGTTGGAATATGCCGATGAGGTAACATTATCCCGTGCCTTGGAAGGCCGTCAGGAAATGTAATGAAAATAACCGCTGAGATTTTCTCAGCGGTTTTTTCATGAGAAAGGCGTTGCAGGCGTATGCTTTACGGGAGGGTTTCATAATGGGCTATCAAATTGAGTATCACATGCAAACTATGAAAATTATCAAAACCGGTGGCAGAAAAACCATATTTCAAATGATTGGATTCTTTTGTTTGCTGTTCATCGGACTGATCGTATTACATTTTGGCGGTGCGTTTTTGGAAAGTATCTTATTGGGACAAGGACATGAGGTTTCTGCCGCCGCAGAACAGATGGCGCAGGAAATTGAAAACGGTGCATCTTTTCGGGAAGCCATAGAAGTATTTTGCTATGAGGTTTCGGAATGAAAAATTGGGAGATTCAAATCAGCCCCGGTTTGTTTGTATCTTTGGCTTTGGGGCTGTTGGTATTTCCTGCCGATTGGTTAGTTGCCTGGTTTATCCCAACGCTTGTACACGAAATCTTCCATTTGCTGGCTTTGAGACTGTGCAGGTGTTATATATACAGTATCAAAATCGGTGCATTTGGGGTTCAAATATATACGGATACGCCAAAGGGATACCTGGGGGCATTGTGTGCTTTGGCAGGACCGGTGGGCGGCGCGTTGCTGTTTGTATTTTGGCGGTATATTCCCAGGGTTTCGCTGTGTGCGTTGGTGCAAACGGCGTATAATTGTATTCCAATATACCCATTGGATGGAGGAAGGGCTTTAAAAGGATTTTTAGAAGGATTGTTTGGTGCAGCAAAGGGAACAAGAATTTACACAAAAGCGGAAAAGGTTTTCATCCTGCTGATATGGCTGCTTGCTGTGTGGGGGAGTGTGTGCCTGAAATTGGGTGTATTACCACTGGTCATTGGGATGTTAATTCTGATGAGAAATGGAGGGATTCTCAAAAATAGTCCTTGCAAACAGAGCATCTTGCGAGTACAATAGCCGTAAATGATTCTAAAGAGGGAAATACTATGAATGATATGATCCGGCGAATTTTGCCCACTGTTCAAAAACCTGCCAGATATACCGGCGGTGAATATAATGAGATCAAAAAGGACAAGAAAGATGTTCGCGTGAGGGTTGCTTTTTGTTTCCCTGATACCTATGAGATCGGCATGTCCAATTTGGGTATGCGGATTTTGTATGGCATTGTCAATGAGATGGATGGTATTTGGTGCGAGCGAGTTTTTGCACCTTGGGGGGATATGGAAAATGCCATGCGGGAAAAGCAAATTCCCTTGTGGGCGTTGGAAAGTCAGGATCCTGTTGGGGATTTTGATATGATCGCCTTTACCATTGGCTATGAGATGTGCTATACCAATATCTTGAATATGCTGAATCTGGCAGGTGTGCCTCTGCGTAGCAAAGATAGAAAAGGACTTCATAATATTGTGTATGCAGGCGGCGTGTGTGCCTTTAATCCGGAGCCGCTGGCGGACTTTATAGACTTCTTTTGCCTTGGTGAGGGCGAGGAGATCATTCAGGAAGTAACGGCTTTGTATGACCGTGCCAAAGCTGAGAACTGGAGTAAGGAACAGTACTTGCTTGCAGTTTCCAAAATCAGTGGCGTCTATGTACCATCTTTTTATGAGCATGCATATCATGAGGATGGAACCCTTGCTTCCATCACACCTTTGTATGATGCACCTGCGAAGGTAACAAAACGGATCGTTGAAAATTTGGATGCGGCATATTTCCCCACCAAAATGATCGTACCTTCCACAGAAATCGTCCATGAACGGGCGAATTTGGAAGTATTCCGCGGCTGTATCCGGGGATGCCGGTTCTGTCAGGCCGGTTTTTCCTGCCGTCCCGTGCGTAAGAAAAGTCCGGAGGTTTTGTTCCGTCAGGCGGTGGAAACATTGACCGATTCCGGTCAAAATGAAATTACATTATCCAGTCTTTCCACCTCTGATTACCGTGGACTCAAGGAACTAACCGATCAGATGATCCCGTACTGCGAGCAGCATAAGATCAACATGTCAGTTCCTTCATTACGGGCGGATAATTTTTCCCGGGAACTTATGGAAAGACTGCAATCCCTGCGGAAAAGCAGCTTGACCTTTGCACCGGAAGCCGGCACGCAAAGATTGCGGGATGTGATCAATAAAAATTTGACGGAAGAAGAAATTTTGTCCTCTTGTGCCAATGCCTTTGCCGGTGGCTGGAATAGTGTGAAATTGTATTTCATGCTGGGATTGCCCACAGAAACCGATGAAGATGTGCTGGGAATTGCCCAGCTTGTTTACAAAGTGATCAACACATGGAAAGAACACGCTACCAATAAGAAAAGGGGACTTCGTGTTCATGTGGCCACAGCCTATTTCGTGCCGAAGCCCCATACACCCTTCCAGTGGGAAAAGCAGATCACACCGGAAGAATACCTCCGCAGATGCCGATTGCTGAAGGATCACTTCTATTCCAAGAGTATCGACTATAATTATCATACTTCCGACATCAGCCGACTGGAATCTGTAACGGCCCGTGGTGACCGTCGCCTTTGCGGAGTCATTGAGGAAGCGGCGAAAAACGGAGCCCGTATGGACGGCTGGGATGAATACTTTGATTATAGTATTTGGAAGGCAGCCTTTGAAACATGTGGAATCGATCCGTCTTTCTATACGACCCGTGGATATGGCGAGGATGAATTGCTCCCCTGGGATACCATAGATGTTGGTGTGACGAAAAAGTTTTTACTCCGCGAGCGGAAGATGGCCTATGCCGAAACGGTGACACCGGATTGTCGTCATGGTTGTAGCGGTTGCGGTGCAAATTGCCTTTTGAAGGAGGTGGAATGTGATGTATAGATTGCTGTTTGAAAAGAGTGGGAAAGCGGTTTGGATCTCCCATCTTGACCTGATGCGGGTGTTTCAAAGAGCTTTTATGCGCGCAGACCTGCCTCTTACCCACACCCAGGGATTTAATCCCAGACCATCTGTTTCCATTGCACTGCCTCTGTCGGTTGGTGCATCCAGTCAATGCGAATTGTTGGATTTTGACCTGGAAGGGGAGCGAGTAGCCTGCGAAGAAATCTTAGATAGATTAAACCGGGTTTTGATAGATGGTGTTTCTGTTCGGGAAGTTTATCAGGAGTCTCGAAAGTTAAAGGATCTATCCTATTTGCAGTGTCAGATCAAACTGGAGTACGATGCAGAAACTCCGGAGAATATCTGCCGGCAGATTGAAAACCTATTTGGCATGGAAACGGTTATGGTGCCGAAAAAGACAAAGAATAACGGTATCCAGGATCAAAACATTGTTCCCATGATCCGGCAGATCGTCGCATCGCGGCCGAATCCCCATGTGATCCTTTTGGACTGTGTGATTTGCTGTCAAAATCCCAGTTTGAATCCTGCACAGATCGTTTCTGCTTTGGAGTTGTATCTGCCTGAGCTGAAACCGGATTTTTCTTCGTTCAGAAGAATGGAAATCATGGATCAAAATATGAATGTATTTCGATAAGGAGTTTGTTATATGGAAATCAATCCCAATTATATTCTGGAAGATTGTCCTATCTGCCGGGGCAGTGGCATGGTCGTCCATGAAGGCGGCTGGAATGTCCAGGTAGAGTGTACCGATTGCAGTGCCCATACCGTATATGTGGAATATGAAAATGAAAGCGAAAAAGTCCAGGCAGAAAAGCAGGTTGTGACGCTTTGGAACATTGGTAAGGTTATCAAATCCGATGTTGGAGAATAATTAAAAAATTTTTTAAAATTTTGAAAAAAAGGCTTGCATTTTCCGATAGCATGTGATAATATATCCGAGCGGTTGGAAAACTGCAAGCAAATATCCGGGTGTGGCGAAGTTTGGTATCGCGCTTGAATGGGGTTCAAGAGGCCTCGAGTTCGAATCTCGACACTCGGACCAAGATCAGGAATGAGCATTTGTTCGTTCCTGATCTTTTTTTATGAATGGCGAGAACTCGAGGCCTCTTGTATTACAATAATTGGCCGAAGGCAGTTGTCACATGGTGACGA
>JAZRRA010000143.1:0-8502 GCA_045650305.1 Faecousia sp. | reverse complement strand
AATGTTTGCATTTTCCGGATTTTCGCAAGAAAATATCATGTTATTGCCTGCGGCAATCGCAATTTTACAGCGGTAAAATTGCCGGGAGGGTCAAGACCCTCCCCTACAATTTAAATTTATTAGTATGGTAAATTTATATTTATCGGAGGAAGCAGCGATTCTTAATTTTCAATTTTAAGTTTTGGTTAGATGAGAAAAAACTTTTTCTTTTGTTTTGGTTTTAACTGTGGTATGATATGAAAAAGAGGTGAAAAATATGGCGAAATGTGTGATATTTTGTGCCGGGGACTTTTTCGGTTTGCAAGAACCCATCGGCAGTGATGACCTGGTGATCGCCGCCGACGGCGGCTATGCCCATGCTGTCAAAATGGGGATTACACCGCATATTATTTTAGGGGACTTTGATTCGTTGGGGTTTGTTCCCCAAAATGCCCAGGTTTTTCCCGTGGAGAAGGACGATACCGATGCCATGCTGGCGGCACGGAAAGGGCTGGCGGAAGGATTTACGCAATTTGTTTTTTACGGTGCGATGGAAGGCCCTCGTATTGACCATACCATAGCCAATTTTCAAACATTGCAATTTTTGGCAGATAGGGGAGCAGAGGGCTATCTTGTGGGTAAGTCCCAAACTGTTACAGTGCTGAAAGAGGAAACGATCCGGTTTCCTGAAACGGCAGAGGGTATCCTTTCTCTGTTTTGTATGGGAGAACCTTCCCAGGGTGTTACTTTGGAGGGACTTAAATACTGCCTGACAGATGGAACGCTTGATAGTGGATTTCCCCTTGGGGTCAGCAACCAATTTATGGGGCAAGAGGTATCGGTTGCAGTAAAAAAGGGTAGTCTTTTTATGATTTATGACCGCAAAAACGGTTTTGGAAAGCGAGAGGCACGGCATGACGGATGAAAGAGGTCTGACAGACCTTGCGGTTTCGGAGCGACGCCGAAAGGGTCAGGGAAACGGGATCAGTGCCTATTCCGGACTTACGGAGCGGCAGATTATCCTGCGACATTGTGTGACCTATTTTAATTTCATATTCCTGATCCTTGCGGTGATACTGGCTCTTTCCGGTTCCGGCATCCAAAACATGACCTTCATGGTGGTGGTGCTGGTGAATACGGCCATCGGTATCGTTCAGCAGATTCGAGCCAAACGGGCAGTGGAAGCATTGACCCTGATCGCGGCACAGACGGTCAAGACCCGTCGCAACGGAGAATGGGTCCGTGTGCGTTCGGATCTTTTGGTGCAAGATGATCTGGTGGAGTTTTCCTCCGGTGACCAGATCTGTGCCGACGGCATTGTGATTTCCGGTGATTTGCAGGTCAATGAAGCCTTGCTGACCGGTGAGGCAGAGGGCGTACAAAAGCAGGTGGGGGAATCGGTGCTGTCCGGCAGTTTTGTTCTGTCCGGAACGGGCCGTGTGCAACTGACGGCAGTGGGCGATCAGGCATTCGCGGCCAAACTGGCACGGGAGGCAAAGGAAAACCCGGAAGCGGCAAAATCCGGTATGATGAAGGCACTTGACCGCTTGATCTGGGTTATGGGTGTTTTGCTGATTCCCGTGGGACTTCTGCTGTTTTATCAGGAATATGCCATATTGCAATCGGGATTTCGCACCGGTGCGGAGGCTACGGTTGCTGCATTGGTGGGTATGATCCCGGAGGGGTTATACCTTTTGACCAGTGTGGCCATGGCGGCATCGGCATTGAAGCTGACCCGGGATCGGGTTTTGGTGCAGGATATGAACTGTATTGAAACACTGGCACGGGTGGATGTGCTGTGTGTGGATAAAACCGGCACCATTACCTGCCCCGAGATGGCGGTGGAAGAGGTAGTTTTGCTGGAAAACGCAGATCCCCAAATGATCCGGGGGATCTTAGCGGCTCTTTACCGGGATCGCAGCGATAACGATACCGCCAAGGCAATGGCGGCGTATTTTGTGGGAGAAGGGGAACCGGTATGCGAAAAATACATTCCCTTTGACCCGGTGCAGAAGTGGTGCGGCGGTCATTTTGAATTTGGAAACTATATAGTCGGAGCCCCGGAATTTGTGATGGGGCAGGACTACCAGAGAATTGCACCCATGATAGAACCTCACATCCAAAAAGGGTATCGGGTGTTGCTTTTGGCTCAGGTGGAAAGTCCTCTGATTCAGGGACAGCCTGCACCGCAAGGGGCAGAGCCTATGGCACTGATTTTGCTCCATAATCCCCTACGGGAAAATGCAGTGGAAACCTTCCGCTATTTTCATCAGCAAGGGGTGGCGGTAAAGGTCATATCCGGTGACAATCCGGTGACAGCCTCCCGTGTCGCCCTCCGTGCGGAAATTCCGGGAGGGGAGTGCTGGGTGGACGCTTCCAAACTGAAAACCCAGGCAGAGATTGAAAGTGCGGTATGCAACTATACCGTGTTTGGTCGTGTGACCCCGGATATGAAGAAAAAACTGATCCTTGCCATGAAAAAGGCCGGACATACGGTGGCCATGACCGGTGACGGCGTCAATGATGTGCTGGCACTGAAGGAGGCCGATTGCAGTGTGGCTATGGCAGGGGGCGCCCCGGCGGCAGGTCAGGTGGCACGGCTTGTGCTGACAGACAGTGATTTTGCCGCTATGCCCGGTATTGTGGCAGAGGGACGGCGTGTGATCAACAATATCCAACGGGCGGCGGCACTGTTTTTGGTGAAAAACATTTTGTCCCTGGGATTGGCGGTATTTTGCGTAATTTCAGGCTGGGCCTATCCCTTTAAGCCCTTCCACCTGAGCGTGATTGCGGCTCTGACCATTGGTGTACCGGGTTTCTTTTTGGCTATGGAGCCTAATAACCGCCCCGTTCGGGGGAGGTTTTTGCCTACGGTGATCCGTCAGGCTTTACCTGGGGGACTGACCAATATATTGGTGACCATCGGTGTATGCTTTTTTATGGGAAGGATGGGACTTCCCAAAGGGGATATGGCCACAGTCTGCACCGCAGTGCTGGCAGTGGTGGGACTTTTGGTTTTATTCCAGGTGTCAAGACCTATGAGCGGATTCCGTGGGGTGATCTGGCTGTGTATGGCCGTTGCCCTTTTAGGCAGCTTTGCGGTGCTGGGAAAACCCTTTGACCTTACGATCGCTGACCCAAAATCCTTTTTTGTACTGGCATTGGCGGCGGTGGTGGCTATTGTCACATTTTTTGCTGTCAGTATGTTGTTTAAATTGACAGACAGACGATAAGGGGCGATTTCGGATGTTGACCTACGAACTGAAAAAAGCACCGGGCGTACCCCTTTACGAAGCACTGTACCGGTGTATCCGGGGAGATATTCTCTCAGGAAAATTAAAGCCCGGTGAAAAACTCCCCTCCAAGCGAGCTTTGGCCGCCAATTTGGAAGTCAGTAAAATCACTGTGGAGGGGGCATACCTGCAGCTTTTATCCGAGGGATTTATTGCCTCCCGGGAGAAGATCGGCTATTTTGTGGAAAATATCGGCAGTGGCGTGACGGTGACGGAATCCTATGACCCCCAACCGGAGAAAAATCCCGGCCATCTGGTGGATTTGACCGGCAGTCATCCGGCACGGTTTCCCTTTTCCGTATGGAGCAGATTACAACGGGAGGTCATGTTGGATCTGGGCCAATCCCTGCTGGAGCCTATGGATCATTTGGGTATTTTTGCCCTAAGACAAGCGATCGCCCATCATTTGCAGGCATTTCGGGGGATGCAGGTATCTCCCCAATGTGTGCTTGTGGGTGCTGGCACAGATTTTCTGTATAACATTCTGGTTCAGCTTTTGGGCCGGGAGAAATGCTACGCGGTGGAGGAGCCGGGATACGGTAAGATCCGAAAGATCTATGCCGCCGCAGGGGCAAAATGTGTGGGAGTGCCGTTGGATTCTCAGGGTGTGATGCCCCAGGCGTTGGAGAATGCCCAGGTTTTGCATATCTCCCCCAATCACCATTTCCCCACGGGTCTGGTGACCACCCTTGCCCGTCGGCAGGAACTGCTGAAATGGGTATCGGAAGGGGAGGATCGATTCCTAATCGAGGATGATTATGACAGCGAATTTCGCTTTGATGCCCACCCAATGCCGGCTATGCAGTCTATGGACAGAACCGGACGGGTCATCTATATGAATACCTTTTCCCGTTCTTTAGCACCGGCCATTCGTATCAGCTATATGGTGCTGCCCGGGGAACTCATGACCTTGCTTCGGGAGAAACTGGGTTTTTACAGTTGTACAGTTCCCAGCTTTGAACAGTATACCCTGGCGCGATTTATTGAGGAAGGCTACTTTGAAAAGCATATCAACCGAATGCGAAAATTTTATAAAGCACGGCGAAATCAGGTGCTGAGTATCATAAAAAACAGCCGATATGGGGATAAACTCACCATTCTTGAAGCGGATGCAGGGCTGCATTTTTTGGTAAAAACACCGCTCCCGGAGGAAAAATTAAAGGCACTGTGTGATACGGCCGGGATTTTGGCACAGACCTTGGCAAGCTATTATCATGGTTCGGTGCCGGCGGAACATCAGTGCTGTATGGTGGTACATTACGGGTCGATCACCGATGAGGAATTGGATCGGTTGGAGATGCTTTTTGCGAAAACTGTTGCTATTTAAGAAAAAAAGTCATATAATGGGAAAAACTGGAACAATACAGAGGAGGTGCGGATATGGATAAACGGGTTTCCGGCTGCCGGGGCTGTCTTTTGGGCCTTGCGGTAGGCGATGCCATGGGCCATACCGTGGATGAAAAAAGCTGGGAGGAAATTCAGCAAGATTACGGCCCGAACGGACTTTTGGGTTACGATCTTGTCAATGGCCGTGCGGCAGGCTCAGCCTATACCCAGGTGGCGGCTTATGTATCCAATGGCCTTTTGCTGGGTGTGACCCGGGGAAAACCGGAACTGTATTTGCGATATATTACCCTTTCTTTACGGGAATGGGCAAGAGCCCAGCATTTCCCCAGAGATCCGGAAAAATCCTATTGCTGGGTGGCGAAGATCCCCCAGATGCGTGTGCGGAAATTTAAGGACAGCCGTATGCTGGATGCACTGCGGATGGATCCTGCCGGCACAATGGAAAAGCCGGTAAACAAAGCATCTTCCACCGGATCACTGCCCGGTGCGGTGGTGGTTGGCCTTGCTTGTAATGACCGGGGTATCCATCGGAACCTGGCATCTGCGTTGGGTGCAAAAACGGTGGCATTGACCCATGGTAATACGGAAACCTTCCTTTGCGGAAGCGTGCTTTCCGAGTGCATCGCATCTATTTTGGATGCACCGGAAAATAGCCTGAGGGAGCATTTCCTTCGTGCCGTTTCTGTGATGGAGCGTACCTATGGATCTGCCTATGTGCAGGCGGAGGAGCTTTCCCAGTATTTGCGTAATATCATGGAACGGGCGGAAGATGCAGAGCTTGACCCCCGCGAGGAAATGGAGCGGATCGGCTGTGATACCGCACCTCAGTGCGTAGCCGGTGCGATGTATGCCTGCCTGCGGTGCAATGGCGACTTTGACAATGCCCTGATCATGGCGGTGAACCATTCCGGACGCAGTGCGGCGGTGGGCAGCCTGGTGGGTGCGATATTGGGTACACAAATGGGTGCGGAGGCATTGCCGGAGTTTTATTTGGAGTGCCTGGAACCGGCAGAGATTTTGGAAACACTGGCGGCAGACCTGGCACTGTGCAGTCCGACCATCGGCTTGTTTGACGACGATTGGGATCACAAATATGTCCAGGGGCTTCCCATGGGCGTTGAAGCTTAATAAAAAAGGAAGTATTGCAAAACTGCAATACTTCCTTTTTAATACCTGGAAAACATAAGAAATCAAATAAAAACAGTAAGAATATGATATTCTTTCAGTAAAATATATAATATCATAGACATAGCCATCATGCAAAAATACACAAGGAGGCACATTATGGAACGATTTGAAGTAGAAGGACATGAACCCAGTTTATTGCCGGAAGGTAAATGGAAGCTGGTATGGGCAGACGAGTTCGATGGAACAGAGCTTGATCGGAGCAAATGGGGCTTTCGCCTGAACTTCTGGGGTGAGCGTTTCGATGCCTATACAGAAGAGGGTATTGTGCTGGACGGAAACAGTCATATTGAGCTGCATCGTGTGAATAAAGATGGTTGCTATGTTTCTCCCCAGTTACAAACCGGCGGCAATTCCTTTGATATGTTAAAGAATTATCGCAACGGCCCTTGGAAAGAGGGTTTTTGGCCGCTGACGGATTTGGAAGAACCGAAATTTACAAAGCGGTTTGGCTATTTTGAATGCCGCTGCAAATTCCAAAATGATCCCAAAACCATGTGGTCGGCATTTTGGGTGCAATCCCCCTCCATCGGTGCTCGTTTTGAGCCGGAATGGTGCGGCATTGAGGCCGATATTATGGAGTGCTTCAAACCCGGCGTTGCCACCTGCGGCAATATTATGGGCGGCTATGCTGGTCAGTGCAAGGAAGATGGCCGTGTTTATTACGATTTGGAGGAAACAGCTGACGGATGGCATACCTTCGGCATGGACTGGTCCGAATCCGGGTATGTATTTTATTGCGACGGCAAAGAGGTTTCCCGTTGTAACCTCCATGTTTCTCAAGTTCCTCAGTGCATTTTGCTGACCACGGAGGTGGTGGGCTACCGCACAGTAAAAAATGGCACATTCAAGTCTGTTGACGAGAATGGCCAGGAGATCAAACCGCCCTATGTGATCCAGGGGGATTATGTAGACGATGCATTTATCGTTGACTATGTTCGGGTGTTTGATCGGGTTGAGTAACCAATCAGATATAACACAGGTGGGAGGAAACCGTCATGCTGCAATTGACCCAAAAAGGTGATCGCTTGTGCGTTACCGATTCTGCTACCGGGTTTCCGGTGATCCACGGTGGGGAAATCAGCATCAGCTATACCCTGAAAACAGATGATGTGACAACCTGGGAACGCCCCCATTCCTGCACGCCCTACGAAAGCCGCATGGGGGTACTGTCTGTGGACAAGCAGACAGAGGGGGGATATTGTCTTTCTAACCCGGCGTTAAGAACCCATCTGCAGGTCACCAGCCGGGAGGAAATTCTATGGCTGGAGCTTTCCACAGAAAATGCGGAATTTTCTGAGTTTGGACTGAATTTACCCTTTAATTTCATGGGAAAATTGCAGGGTGGCGGCTATGAAAATCAGTATCTTTTCAATAGCCCCTACCGCAGTACAGACGAACAGTATCAATACTGTTACTTAAAAAATATTAACGGAAATGATCTGATGGTGCTGTTTGCATCCCCGGCTGATGGCTGGAAGATGGACTATTCTTCCTATGTGGGCGGTCACTATTTTGTGAATTTGAAAATTCTTGCCAATTTTGACCGGGTTTATGGCACCGGCAGTCAGCGGAATACTTTAAAAATTGCCATGTATCCTGCCAAATCCCTCCGTCAGGCGGTGGAGAAGGCTGCGGATTTGCTGCAAGTGCCGGCACTTTTGTATGAAAAAAGTTATACCTTTGACGGCAGCGGAGAATTGGCGGTGCTGGGCAATTGCGATTATGTAGAGGGTGCAGGAAAGCGGTTTTACCCCCAAAACGGTAAGGTCACCTATTCCGGAGCGGTGAAAAAAACAGTATTTACCCCCTATTATCAGGGAAAACCCGGTATGGATTGCTCTGTCTACGGTTTTCAAAAGATTTACGATCTTTATCGCAGCACCACAGACCGCATGGCGGCCTGGGATGGTCTTCCGTTTACGGGGAGTGCCTGCGAAGGCTCTTGCTGGGCAGGTGCGATGCTGAAATTTATGCTCCGCTTTGGTCGTACCCCGGAGTATGATCGGAAAATGCAGGAATTTTTCCAAGTATTTTTGACAACCGATCCGGAAAAAGCCGTCCCACGACTGACCCTCATGCAGCAGCCCCACGAGGATTTGCCGGCCTATCATATTTTCAAATCCCAGCGGATTCAGGAGCAGCATTTTGCCGTTTCCATGCTGTTGGATGCCTATAAGATCTATGGTGAGGAACGGTTTTTGACCTATGCGGTGGGGGCGATGAATACCATCATTGACCATTACCAGAAGGAGGACGGTCGTTTGGAAACCGGTCACGGCGGTAAAGATGAGGACTATTCCACCGTCTGCTGCCTGATCATTCCCTTTGTGGATATGGCTTTGTTTTTTGAGGATCGGGACCCCGTCCTTTCTGAAAAATACCGCACCGGTGCAAAAAAGCTGGCACAGCATATCTATAACCGCGGATTCTCTTTCCCCACAGAAGGGGGCGATTCCGATGAGGCAGAGGAGCAGATGGAGGATGGCTCTATTTCCTGCTCAGCACTTTCTTTGCTGTATTACTGTGCCAAAATTGAGCGTCGGGAGGAATTTATCCGCCAGGCAAAAGCCTTTTTGGACTTCCACGAGGCATGGGTGAACGAAACCCCGGATGCCAATATGTACCGATCCTCTTTGCGTTGGTGGGAAACCCGTTGGGAAGGGGATGGGGATGGTCCTGCCCTTTGCTGCGGTCA
>JAZRRA010000142.1:0-12208 GCA_045650305.1 Faecousia sp. | reverse complement strand
GCGTCGGTTACGATATGTACCTGGAACTGCTGGATGAGGCTGTACTGGAAGAAAAGTGGCAAGCCCCCAAAGAACCGGACTGCACTGCCGATCTCAATGTTACCGCCAATGTGGATAAGGACTTTGTGAGCCGGGGTGAGGAACGGATGGATCTTTACCGCCGCATGGCCGCCATCCGTACCCAGGAGGATGCAGACGATCTGCTGGACGAGATCGTGGATCGTTACGGCGAGCCCCCCAAGGGTGTCCTTAATTTGGTGGATATTGCACTGCTCCGTGCCAATGCCCGTCAAATGGGTATTACGGATATTCGGCAAAAGGGCGGCGAGGTTCTCTTTACCATGGCCACCCTGAATCTGGACGCCGTAGGGAAGCTTTGTTCCGATCCCCAGTATAAACAAAGAGTTTTGTTCGTTGCAAATGCCAAACAGCCCACCCTGAAATTGAAACTTTCTTCCGGTGTGGACAGTTTGAAACAATCCAAGGTTTTTCTGGAACATTTCCAGACCTGTGTATAGAAATATTTTCTTGTTGCACACTTTTCCCTTTTGTGATAGAATTATTCCGCATATTTAAATATTAAGAAAGGAGTGCGTTCTATGGCAAGCCAAAATCGTCAGCCCCGAAAAAACGATGTTTCGGAGCTGGAGAATGCATTTCATAAACTTTCCAATACTTCCAAAAAGAAAAAAACCGGTCGTTATGAGAAGGGTACTCAGGTTATGCCTTTGCTCATCATCGGTCTGTGCTTACTGGCCATCGGCGTAATCGTAGGTGTGATCATCGTCCTGGGTAATATGGGATCTCCCGCTACCGACGATTCCGTGATCTCCGCCAATATTTCCATCGGGGATCTCAATTTGGAGGGCATGACCTACGAAGAAGCGGAAGAGGCTCTTGCGGAACTGTTTGAGAAAGATTATCAAAAAACATTCTCTGTGACCATAGACGGCCACGAGATCAGCATCACACCCATTCAGTCCAACATTTCTTTGGACACCAAAAAATTGAAGGATACCATTGATTCCTTCAAATACAGCACCGATAAGCAGAATTTGAAGATGGATGAGTTTGTATCCATCGACAATGCCGCGATCCAAACCGTCATTTCCGAGGTGCTTCCCGGTTTAAACCTGACGCTGGTTCCCAGCAGTTTCGAAGTTACCGGAACTCTCCCTGAGGACTTTACGGTCATGGACGAAACTGCCAGCATGACCCTGAAGATCACCAAGGGTGTACCGGGCAAAACCGTGGATGTGGCGTCACTGGCTCAACAAATCGTCACCGCTATGCTGACCCAAAACTGGCAGCTGAACTATGATAGCTCTGTTGCCGAGCCCAAGCCTTTGGATTTCCAAAATATTTATGAACAGTATTGCGTAAAGCCCGTTGAGGCCACCTTCGAAGAAAAGACCTTTGTGGTTTTGGGCGGTACATACGGATACCATTTCGACATTGCAGAAGCAACCGCTGCTTTGGATGCTCTGGATTTCGGTAAAAGCACCGAGATCGACTTTGTCTGGGCCGAGCCGGATACAACGGCGGAAGAATTGTCTGCCACACTGTTCCGGGATGAATTGGGTGTCTATGAAACCCATGCAGGCTACAATTATGACAGAAACATCAACCTGAAATTGGCAGCAGAAGCCATCAACGGCACGATCTTGTATCCCGGCGATGTCTTTAGCTACAACGGAACTTTGGGCGAAAGAACCCCCGAAAAGGGCTACCGTCCCGGTGCATCCTATGTAGGCGGTTTGACTGTGCTGGACTACGGCGGAGGTATCTGCCAGGTCACATCCACCCTTTACTATTGCACCATTTTGGCGGATATGGAAATCGTAGAACGGGAATGTCACGGCTACGCATCCTCCTATACCCCCTTGAGTACCGATGCAACGGTTTTCTGGGGCGGCATTGACTTTAAGTTTAAGAATAATTGGAATTACCCCATTCGTATCGATGCCTATACCGATGCCGGTAGTGTGTATGTATCCATCATGGGTACGGACGAAAAAGATTACTATGTGAAATTCGAAAACGAATGGCTGGATACCTACCCCTATGAAACTGTCTATCAGGATATGCCGGCAGATAACGAAAAAGGATACAAAGACGGCGATGTGATCATTGATCCCTACACCGGCTACAAATCCAGAGGTTATCGTGCCTACTATGATAAGGAAACCGGCGAACTGATCGAAAAGGTTTTGGAATCTACCGATGTTTACAGCTCCCGTAACAAGGTCATCTGCAGAATCGTAACCGAAGAAGGTGGCGAGGGTGGTGAAGGCGGCGAAGGCGGTGAGGGCGGCGAAGGCGGCACCGAGAATCCCGATCAGGGTGGCACTACACCCGATCCCGATCCCAATCCCACTCCCGATCCGGAGCCGGAGCCGGAGCCGGAACCTGAACCCGAACCGGAGCCTGAACCTGAACCCGAACCGGAGCCTGAACCGGAACCGGAACCGGAACCCGAAACTGTCAGTAACGGAATCGAACTTCCCTATATCTCCGGATAATCATAATGATGAGGTGTTGTGATTTGCAACACCTCATTTTTATATCCGATCAAACTTCAAATTCACCGTATAACTCGTAGGGAACGCCGCCCTCGGCATTCCCTACTATTCAAAGGATAAACATAAATCTACCGCATGAACGCACATGGTATCGTACTTTTTGTGTCATCCTGAGCGACCAAATGGGAGTCGAAGGATCTTTCCGCCGATTTTTGCATTTACTTTATTGATAATGCGTAGATCCTTCGATTCGCTTCGCTCACTCAGAATGACACTGATCCCCACGGCCGGTGATTCGATTTTGTTTATTATTGTATATTTATGCATTGCATCTGTATGTATATTCATTCTGGATTTTGTATATTCTTTTCGCATATCCGTATATCCTCGTCAGTTTTGTATATTTTAGTACATTCCTGCCATGCATAGCCGAATTTTCTTCGCTTTTTATTGTATAGTTTTACAATAGACTTTACTGATGATACGGAGTATAATATACAAAGTCAAAAGCCTACGGGCTAAATTATTAAAAAAGGAGTTCCATCATATGAAAAAGATTATTGCAATCGCACTGACTTTGGTGCTTGCTCTTGGTCTGTTCACTGCTTGTAACACCAAGGGCGAAACCGCTAACGAAGGTAAGCTGACTATGGCTACCAATGCTGCATTCCCTCCCTATGAATATGTCGAGGGCGGCAAGATCGTGGGTATCGACGCAGAGATCGCAAAGGCTATCGCTGACAAGCTGGGTCTGGAACTGCAGATCGACGATATGGAATTCGATTCCATCATCGAAGCTGTCAAGGGTGGCAAGGCTGATGTAGGTCTGGCCGGCATGACCGTTACCGATGAGCGTAAGGAAGAAGTAAACTTCACTGTCAGCTATGCTACCGGCATCCAGGTTGTCATTGTAACTAACGACTCCAAGATCACTTCTGTTGATGATCTTTTTGCCGAAGGTGCAAATCATATTATCGGCGTACAGCGCAATACAACTGGTGACATCTACACCACCGGTGACATTGAAGATAAAGGCCTCGGCAAGATCGAGCGTTACAGCAAGGGTGCTGATGCCGTTGCCGCTCTGAAGACCGGCAAGGTCGACTGCGTCGTTATCGACAACGAGCCCGCAAAGGCATTTGTTGCAGAAAACGAAGGTTTGAAGATTCTGGAGACCGAGTACATCGAAGAGCAGTATGCCATTGCTATGAGCAAGGATAATCCTGAACTGTTTGAAAAAGTCAACAACGCTCTGAAAGAGCTGATCGAGGACGGTACTGTTCAGAAGATCATCGACAAGTACATCAAGGCTGAATAATTAAAACTGCCAGCAAGGGGTTCGGGATACCGAGCCCCTTGCTTATGAACCGTTAAGGAGAGAAATCAATGCCAGGTCCTGCTACATTATGGCCAGAAGTGGCCCCCCAATGGATTCTGAATCTCCCCCATTGGCTGGAACATGAGATTTTTTACAAGTTATATAAGTGTTTTATTTACGACGATCGGTACATGATGTTCGTAGAGGGATTAGGCAACACCCTTTTGCTAACCCTTTTGGCACTGCTTTTAGGTGTGGTTTTGGGTGTGGTCGTTGCACTGATCCGCTCCACATGGGATAAAAACGGATCTGAAATGCGGGGTGCAGGAAAGTGTGTTCTGCGTATTCTGAATTCCATCTGCAATATTTATCTCACCGTTATCCGCGGTACGCCCGTACTTGTTCAGCTGATGATCTGGTACTTCGTCGTCTTCGCCTCCAGCAGAAACGGCCTGATGGTTGCTGCTTTTGCCTTCGGTATCAATTCCGGTGCTTATGTTGCGGAAATCATCCGTAGCGGCATTATGGCAGTCGATCAAGGACAGATGGAAGCCGGCAGATCTTTGGGCTTCGGCTATGTGGACACCATGCGTCATATCATTCTTCCCCAGGCCTTCAAGGCTGTCCTCCCTACCCTTGCCAATGAATTTATCGTTTTGCTGAAGGAAACCGCAGTCGCATCCTATGTCAGTGTTGCCGATCTTACCTACGCAGGCAATATCATCGGCGGTAACGCCTATGAGTACCTGTTCCCTCTGCTTTTAACCGCACTGATTTATTTGGCTTTGGTTATGTTCTTTACCCACCTTGTTGGTAAACTGGAAAGGAGGTTGCGTAATAGTGAGCGATAATGTGGTAATTCATGCACAAAATGTTTGTAAACACTTTGCAAAAGGTACTATTAAAGCACTCAACGGTGTTTCTGCAGATATTCACAAAGGCGAAGTAGTCGTCATTATCGGACCTTCCGGCTCCGGAAAATCAACCTTCTTACGATGCCTCAATTTATTGGAGACTCCCACTGACGGTCAGATTTTGCTCAACGGTCAGGATATTACCGACAAGAAGGCCAATATCAATGTGCATCGGCAGAAGATGGGCATGGTATTCCAGCATTTCAATTTGTTCCCCCACATGACCATCCTGCAGAATATGACCATTGCCCCCATGAAGCTGCTGAAAAAATCTAAAGAAGAAGCAGAAGCTAAGGCTTTGGCATTATTGGAACGGGTTGGCCTTGCCGATCGTGCCGGTGCATATCCCAATCAGCTTTCCGGTGGTCAGAAACAGCGTGTAGCCATTGTTCGTGCTTTGGCTATGGAACCGGAAGTGATGCTTTTTGATGAGCCTACCTCCGCACTTGACCCGGAAATGGTAGGCGAAGTTCTGGAAGTTATGAAAGAACTGGCATCCGAGGGCATTACCATGGTGGTGGTTACCCACGAAATGGGCTTTGCCAAAGAAGTGGGGCACCGTGTAATCTTCATGGATGAAGGTCATATTGTGGAGGAAGGAACACCCAAAGAGCTGTTCGAAAATCCCAAAAATCCCCGTCTGCAAGACTTCTTATCCAAAGTCTTGATGTAAGAAAATATTTGGTGGCAGGCCATAAGCCTGCCACCACAGAGTGTCAAAGTACCCCCAAACCGGCAAAAACAGATTGGCGGCTTGGAGGTTCTGATTTTATTGTGATATTCAAAGTAGTTTTACCTGGATGAATGTTTAAAAGCAGAAAATCCTTGCAATGCAAGGGTTTTTGCCTTCCTGCACAACTCTCCCCTCTCGAGTATCTATATACACTTCGGGGTCGAGTTGCTTGTCTTTGGTGCTTCTTTGACCTCTGGCAGTCTGTCAAAAAATACTTTTTTGACAGACTGTGGTGGCAGGCCATAAGCCTGCCACCATTTTTATTGCACATATACCACCTGGCTATATCCCATCACATAATGTTCCGGTAAAATGCGGACACATTCTCCCAATGGGATGTGGTCGATTTGGGTTTCAAACGCCATGCCACCCATGTAATAGTCCCCGTCCTCCATATAGATCCGGTAAAACAAGGTCGTATTCCACAAAGCCGTATCCCCCATATTTTCCAGCACCAGATCCCCATCCAATGTTTCGCAGACTGCCACTGCCTGAAGTGTATCTTCCGGACACACTGTATTCCAGCCAAAATAATTTATAATTTCCGTTGTTCCCAATGTCTGTCCGTTTTTCTCCGGGATCAGCACGGAAGAACCGGGTGGAATCATGGTTGCATCGAAGGTATATCGCCCCGTTTCCGTGTCCACGGTAATATGGGCATAGGGAATCAGATCCTCCCCCCGATTTTGGAGCATCAGTGCCGCCACATTCACCACTTCCCTACCCGTTCCATCCTCATAGAACGCACCGTCATAGGCCGCCAGATTCATGATCACCATATCCGTGCAGGATATGGGATATTCCGTGCCTGCGTGGATCTTCTGCACATCCTTTTGCCGGATCTGCTCTGCCCCGGCGATCACAGCATCCTGCCCCTGACTTTGCTGCCCGTAAACCGTACTGCACATAAGCCCCAACGCCAATACGACGCTAAAGCTGACCGCCGCACCCAGCAGTGCCATTCTTCTAATGAATATATGGTTCATAATGCCACCTTGTTTTCCTAAATTCGGTCACATTATATTCCTATTTAAAAGGCTCATTCAAGGGAAAGACGGCACATTTCGTAATGTTCACAACAGAATATTTTGACATTTTCTATTGGTAAAACCGCATATTGACAGATATAATCCATAGTTTGCACACATTTACCCGTAAAATGCAGAAAAACCGCAGGCAAATACCCAATGACGCTAAATAAAAAATGTTATCCTGAGCAAAAAAAGAAGTCGAAGGATCATTCCCAAATGACTACACACATGGGTAGATTCTTCGACTTGCTACGCTCGCTCAAAATGACACAAGATCGGTATGTTTTTTGTTTTCAAAGGCTTCTCCTTGAGGAGAAGCCTTATGGTTAACATTCTTCCAAAAGGTCACGGAAGAACAGATCCAGTTCCTCATCGGTGTCCAAATTGGCAATATACATTTGGTTGCCCATTGCACCGGACAGAGCATCCGGAATACGCCCCACCATCATCATTTGCTTGCCGTACTTTTCCATGATGGCATCATGTTCCATCACAAACTTCTTGCCATCACGACGACCTACAAATGCACAGTTATGCCGTTTTCCCAAAGGCTTTGTACTTTCATTGAAGGCGATCATATCCGCCCAGATCTTATACACATCGGTTTCATAAGCAAAGTTATACATATCCGGGGTATAGCCGCCGGCAGGACGCATATTCACTTCCAAGCCAACGATGTCCCCTTTTTTGCCCAAACCGTCCTGATCCTGCGTCAACTGAAAATACTCCAAATGGACAAAGCGACTCTTGACCCCAAAGGCTTCCACTGTACGACGGCCAAAATCTTTCACCTTTTCCGGCAATTCCTTGACGATATAATAGATGGAATTGTCCCCGGTGTTCACCACATCCATGAGGCAACTGGGGGTCACATTACCGGTTTCAAAAATGGGTTTTCCTTCTGCGTTGATGATGGCATCGTATGTACGGACAACGCCACAAACCATTTCTTCCATGATATACTGGGCATTATCCTTTGTGGCAAAGAAATACTTTAGTTCTTCTTCGTTTTTCAGGCGGTATGTACTGCTGGCACCAACGCCGTTATCCGGCTTGACCACCACAGGGTAGCCTACCTCTGCGGCAAAGGCGGCACAATCTGCATATTCCTTCACCAAATGATACCGGGCAGTGGGAATACCGGCTTTGGCATAATAAGCCTTCATGGCAGACTTATGCTTAACCTTTTCCATATCCTCTTCCATGAAACCGGAGGTGATATGAAACTCCGTGCGAAGTTTGGCATCCCGTTCCAGCCAGTATTCATTGTTGGATTCCAAATAGTCAATTTTTCCGTAGCTGAAAGTAAAAAATGCCACAGCACGGAAAACTTCCTCGTAATTTTCCAAATTGGAAACCCGGTAATATTCATGCAGAGCATTTTTCAGCTCCGGCTTCAATTCATCATAGGGGCAATCACCGATGCCCAAAACACGCAGACCGTTATTTTTCAGTTCCGCACAGAATTTCCAATATCCCTCCGGAAAATTGGGGGAAATAAACACAAAATTCTTCATTTTCATCCTCGCTTAATCCAGAAATCTCGGTGCATAGTGGGCGACCATCCGATACCACCAATGCCAATCGTGGGATACATCATGTCCCCAGAAATCCACCTGGGCCTGAATCCCCTTCTGCTGCAAAATCTGGCACAGCTTTCCGGTGCTTTCCTTCAAAACATCTTCCCATGCTCCCTGACCCACTACGATCACGATTTTCCGCTGATTGTACATCTCAATATAGGGATGATCCCAGGGCATATTGGGCAGATAGTGAATGGGACAATTATCATAGACAAGATTATCCATGTAATCTCCGAAATATTCCGCTGAATCATATAAGCCGGACAAGGCCAGCACACCGGAGAACAGATCCGGACGACGGAAAAAGAGATTTGCCGCATGCATAGCACCCATGGAACAACCGAAGGTGACGATCCCCTGATCATAGCCGTTTCTTTCGCCGCTTAAATGGCGAATGGTGGGTACAAGCTCATCCACGATATAGTGATACCACCGCTCATGGTTTTCGATCCGCTGACGGCAATCGCCACCCATGGCCGCCCAGGACTCATCATCGATACAGTCGGCAGAATATACGGTGCAACGACCTTCCTCGATCCATTTTGCCCAGTGATCCACCATCTTAAAATTCTCAAAATCGTAAAAGCGACCGCTTTGGCAAGGGATAAACAAAATGGGCTTACCACTGCTGCCGTAGACCTTAAATTCCATGTCACGGTTCAGGTGGCTGCTCCAATGCTTCATATAACGAATTTCCATATTATAACCCCAAACATTCCATAAAGATAGGCACCTGCTTTTCCCAGGATGCCTCGCAGTGTGTGCCTCCCGGGACAATACGGAAAGCCAAATTCACTCGCTTGGTCAAAAGCAGATGGGATGTGGATAACAACGCTTCTGCATTGGCCGCATGGTTAAACATTTCTTCACTACCATAGTCCAAATAAATACAAGTATCCCGACGCACATGGGCTCTGGCCACCATTTCCAGCACCTTTCCGGAACTGACCCATAAACTGGGTGACAGACAAGCTGCCCGCTGAAACACATGGTTAAAGGCCGTTGCACCATAAAGTGCCATCAGGCCACCCATGGAAGAACCGGCAAGGATGGTATTGGTACGATCCGGCAAGGTACGATAGGTTTTGTCGATATAAGGCTTTAAAGATTTTACAAGCCAATTCATATACACGCCGCCCTTGGCTTTGATCTTGCCTAAGGTGGCGTTTTCAAAATTGATGGGAGAATACTCCTGCAAACGGCCATTTCCTTCGTGGTTACACTCCACACCTACCACAATCAGGTCTTTTCCGCTTTCTTCCATATATCGAGCCATGCCCCAGGATTTTCCGAAAGTAGCGTCCTCATCGAAAAACACATTATGTCCGTCAAACATATACATAACGGGATAACGACGCTGGGGATCTTCCTCATAGGATTCCGGCAGGCAGATATAGGCTTTTCGTGTCCGTTCCCCCGTCAATTGGGGAATGGTCACATCCCATTTGATTACCAAAGTATTCGCCTCAGCTTTCTATATTCTCTAAAATCAAGGATAATGCGGCGGTTATGGCCTGATGGCGTATTTCCTCCCGATTGCCGGAGAAGAAGCAGGGAAGGCTCATACTACCGCGGTCGTCGGCATAGCCGATGAATACCGTACCCACCGGGTTTCCATATTCGTCACCGCCAGGGCCGGCAAGTCCCGTAACAGACACCGCAATATCTGTATGCAGGGCATTTCTCACGCCCAATGCCATGGCCTCCGCCACCGGTGCAGACACTGCACCGTCTGTTTTCAGCAATTCCGCCGGCACTGCCAGCATGGACATTTTTACTTCGTTCACATAGCTGATAATGCCGCCACGATACACCGCAGAACTTCCCGAAACGGCAGTCAATGCCGCCCCGATACCACCGCCGGTACAGCTTTCCGCGGTGGAAAGGGTTTTACCTGCAAGGGCGGATATTACCCGAGATGCCAACTCAGTCATGATACTGCACCTTCAGTTTTTCCACATCCTGCAAGGCCGCTTCGATCAAAGCTTTTCGATCCAGTTTTTCCTCAGCATGGAGCACCTGACCCAATGTGGGCTTTGTCTTGGGATGCTTGGGCGTAAAGACGGTACAGCAATCTTCATAAGGCAAAATGGAGGTATCCATGGTGCCGATCTTACGGGCGATGGTGACGATCTCTTCCTTGTCCATACCCACCAAAGGCATGAAAATAGGCATATTCACCACAGCACCGGTCACCGCCATAGCCTCCATGGTTTGGCTTGCCACCTGACCTAAGTTTTCACCGGTGATCAATGCACCACAGCCATCCTGACGGGCGATCTCCTGAGAAATTTCCATCATAAAACGACGCATGATCAAGGTGAAGAATTCCTCGGGACAGTTATCCCGGATTGCCTCCTGGATGGGGGTGAAGTTTACGATATTTAAGGTCATTTTGCCACTGTACTTCGTGACCAGTCTTGCCAGCTCAATGACCTTATCCTTAGCAAGCTGGGAGGTATAGGGATAGGAGAAGAAATGGACACATTCAATCTCCACACCCCGTTTTGCCATCATATAAGCAGCAACGGGAGAATCGATACCACCGGACAGCAAGCACATGGCTCTGCCGCCAACACCGGTGGGCAGACCGCCGGCACCGGGCTCAGCCGGGCCATGGACATAGGCTGCCAAATCACGCACTTCCACATACACTGTATAGGCAGGATGGTGGACATCTACCTGACAGTCAGGATGTGCCTCTGCCAGTCTGCCGCCGATCTCCTGGGAGATCTGGATGGAGGTGAGGGGGAAAGCCTTATCGGAACGCTTAGACTCCACTTTAAAGGATGCGGCACAGTCCAAATCATCGCCCAGATATTCTTCCACCGCATTGAAAATGCTGTCCATATCCTTATTGCAGGGGCGGCAACGGCACAGACTTACCAAACCGAAAATACTGCGGCAAGCCTCCCATGCTCCGTCCACATCCGCTTCTTCATTCATAGGCTCTACATAGACGGTGGATTGCATGATATACACATCAAATTCGCCGTAGGCTTTCATTCTGCGGCGGATATTTTGACGCAGTCTGTTTTCAAACTGACGCTTATTGGTGCCTTTGAGCACCACTTCACCTAACTTTAACAAAAAAATCTCATTCACGATTGATTTTCTCCTATTCGTTACATATTTACAGTTCTATATTGAATGGCCTCGGCAATATGCTCGGACTGTATATGCTCCGCCCCTGCCAGATCCGCAATGGTTCGTGCCACTCGTAAAATGCGGTCATAGCTTCGTGCTGTCAGCCCGAATACTTCAAAAGCGCCTTTCATCAGTGCATCGCTTTCTGCATCCAAAACGCAGAAATTCCGCAGTTCATTGGGACCCATACGGGCATTACACATACCGCTGGACTCTCCAAATCTGCGATGCTGCAACTGTCTGGCCTCATTCACGCGTTTGCGAATTTCACCGGAAGGCTCTGCCTCCTGACGACGGCGAAGATCCTCATAATGAACCGCCGGCACTTCCACGATCATATCGATTCTGTCCAAAAGCGGACCGGAAATGCGACTGCGGTAATTTTCAATGGCATAGGGTGTGCAGGTACAGCGGCCGGACGGGTCACCATGCCAACCGCACTTACAAGGGTTCATGGCACATACCAGCATAAACTCCGAAGGGTAGGTCACACTGCCGGAAACACGGGCAATGGTCACATTTCCATCCTCCAACGGCTGACGCATCAAATCCAGGGTATCCTTCTTAAACTCCGGAAGCTCGTCTAAAAACAGCACACCTTTATGCGCCATGGAGATCTCACCGGGTTTAGGGTTGGTGCCACCGCCGATCAGACCGGCATTGGAAATGGTATGATGAGGCGAGCGGAATGGCCGCTGCATCACCATGGGAGATTTTTTAGAAAGCATACCCAGCACAGAATATACTTGGGTCACCTGTAAGGATTCATTCCATGTCATTTCCGGCAAAATAGACGGAAGGCGTTTGCTAAGCATACTCTTACCAGCGCCGGGAGGGCCAATGAGCAAAACATTGTGGCCGCCTGCAGCTGCAATCTACAAGGCTCGTTTGGCCTGATACTGACCCATAACATCCTTAAAATCAAGAGAATGCGATTGTCTGCGCTCCGGAACCCAAATA
>JAZRRA010000141.1:0-9197 GCA_045650305.1 Faecousia sp. | reverse complement strand
AAAATGGCCCTGCGCTACACGAAGCGGCACCTTACCGTGCATGATGGGAAGTTCTTTCAATTCGACCATAAAAATGAGTCCTCCTTTTTGTTTACAAAAAAGCAAAAGCGTTTTTCGCTCCGGCATACGCGTTTTTGCCGGAATCTTGAAAAAACGCTTTTTTTCATTATAACCCAAATACTGCCAGCAATGCAAGAAAAAGTCTTTTCGCATTTTACCTAAAAATTCCACTTTATTTCTGTGCATTTTGCCAGCCGGGAATTTGCTTTTCCTGCAATAGAAACTGTCTGGCAATGATGCGGCAGATCTCCCGTTTTTCGATCATGCTGTGAATCTGGGCAAAGGTGACCCATTTGGCATCATCGGTTTCTCCCGGAAGCAGCACGATATTATCAATGGGCGTTTTGCGGATCAGGGTATAATAATCAAAATGCGTATTGCGATCACAGCCGGAGCCAATGAGCTGAAATTCCCCTTCCTCTGCCCGGATGCCGGTTTCCTCGTATAATTCCCGGGCAATGGCCTGCAAGCTGGTTTCTCCGGCCTGGGCAGCACCACCGGAATTTTCCCAGGTGCCTGCAAAAGACTTTTCCGGAGCCCGACGGGTCAGCAGGATCTTTCCTTCCCCGTCGCAAACCCATACGCACACCACAAGACCATACTCCCCTTTTCCCCATTGGGTGCCGCGGATATGGACTCTACCCGTGCGTTTTCTGTTTCTATCGTAAATATCATTATATTCCATACAGCGTAGCCTCTCTGTCTTCTTTGGGGATAGTATAGCACAAAAGTCTAAGAACCTCAACCGCTTGTTTCATATTTTTAGAAGGAACGGCTCCCCACCCGGGGAGCCGTTTACGGATTATAAATCTAAAAAGTCTTTGCGATAGTGGACACCGAAATACTCTGCCAGTTCCTTCATTTGGCTGTCGGTGATGGTATTGATACGGGGCTGGTTGGCTGTGAGCATATAGATCTGCGCAGCCTTTTCCACAGTTTCGATCAGGCCAAATGCCTCATCCATGGTTTTGCCGGTACCGTAGATACCGTGCATACCCCAAATCACCAGCCGAAACTCCTTCATTTTCTCTGCGGTAGCTTCGCCGATGGTATTTGTACCACAAAGCATCCAGGGCAATACACCCACACCATCAGGGAACACCACAATACACTCGGTACACATCTGCCACAGTGTTCTGGAGAATTTCCGCTCATCCAGTTCGTGGACATAGTTCATAGCCAGCGTATAAGTGGGGTGGCAGTGCATGACCACCCGGTTTTCCGGGTCAACGGAAAGTCGTGCCATGTGGCTCATCAGGTGGGCAGGCAGTTCGGAAGTGAACCGGCCGCCATCTTTATAGCCCCACAGCAATTCTGCGGTGCAGCCGTCCTCGGCAATACGGATAATGCCCAGTTTGGATTCCGGGTCATCGCTGATATTTTTGAAATATTCGCCCGTACCGGTGACAATAAAGATCTTACCTACCAGAGGCTTTGCGTTAAAGCCGATGGGGATACGGCGAATTACCTTGTTAAGATCCAGGTAAACGCCTACCATCTGCTCATCCAGCATATAGCTGATATTACCGCCGTTGCGTTCATCGCAGCCTAAACGGTACATATTGGCGGTCGTCTTTTTCATTTCCTCCATAAACGGAGCATTGTAAATATAGTGCATAAAATCCTCTTTCTATCAAACAATCTCAGACTTATTTGTTGCGGCGACATTTTACCGCATCAATAGCCAATGCAATCATCAGTGCAACAACAGCATTTTTAGAATCCTCTACCTGAACCGAATAGGTATCCGTCCAGTTGGGTAATTCCCGACTGATCATGGCAATCAGATTCTCCTTTTCATCCACGATCCGATAATCCAGTTGAAACACATTGCCTTGTATCGTCCAATTCCTGCAGGAAATCTTATATTTCGGTTTCCATAAAGAAAATTTCTTCTGAATGTAGCCTACATAGCCATTGGCGTCATAGAGGTCAAAACGGGGTAACAGGGTGAACAGTTTTTGCTTTACGCATCCTACTTCCTGATCGGCGGTATCGTAGATTCGGAAGCTGTGACCAATCGCCAACTGCCCCTCTACCACATATACCGTCTTTCCTTTTGTGCCATACACCTCATAGTTATCCATGAGGCCAAACCGGCGTTGACGAAGTATCAGCTTCATCTGCACCCCCCTTTCCTTCTACAACATGGAATGACTATCAGCCACGAAACAAGTGACTATACTTTTCCTTGGCGGCAGCCATATCTTTGCTTGCCATATTTTCATAGGCAATCAAAGTATATGTAGCGTCAATCAGGTGACCAAAGGCAGGATCATCCAACGCCTTACAACGGAAGGACTGACGGGGAGAATTGATGTCCTCACCGCTGATCTGGAAGAATCCATGATCGTCACACAGCTTGCAAAGTCTATTTAGCTGCTCCGGCGTGTTACGGGTGGGCATATAGGTAATGGCATCGAAGCCGTAGGCCTTGATCACATCCACCAGTTCATCCAGATAATCGTCCTCAAACTTTTGGGTCTTTTTATCGCCGGTGACAGAATTGCCCACATCGCCCAAATAGGCGTAAGCCGCAATGCCGCCATTTTTATGGACCATTTCCACGAAGTCAGCAACCTTGGGACATTCATCGGTGGCATCGATATAGAATTTCTCCACCATGTTGCTCTTCAACGCACCCAAAATATCGTACTCATAGAAGTCCGGGGTGTTTTCGCCATTGGCAATCTGCTCCATCACTTTTTCGGACAGTTCCAGCTTCATCTCGTCACGGAGGAAAGCCAGTACTTCCGCCGGGGTCTTATAAATGGCTGTGATCTTCTTGGTCAGAGCAAAGAGAATGTGCCTCTCTGTTACAGAACCGCCCTTTGCATAATTGGAAAGAGGCAGAACATCCCCATCAAAATCCAGGCTCAGGCCGTAAGGCTTTACCAATTGGGTAATATTTTCGCACATCTTGCGGTTACGCTGGTTTCTCTTTTCCCGATAGGGAGCAAAGAAGGCATCTACCGCCTCGATATTCTGATGGGGAATACCGTGCATGGTCACATAAGCCACACTTTTCTGGTCGGGATTATTGATCCGCTTGCCGTTCAGGGCAGTCATGGACATATCCACACGGCACTCCACACCGCAAGTCACGGGCATACCAATCACTTCCGCTGCCTCCAAAAACTCCCGGATACCGGCGGCAGAGTCATGATCCATGATACCTGCGGTTTTTAAGCCGTTTTGCCATGCCATATACACTGCGGCGGTGGGGTCATAAGGGGAGAAAGAATAGGTGGTATGAATATGGTTATTTACATAGATGGTATTCTCCGGCTGGGGCAGTTCCCCACGGAGTGTTTTTTCGTAAATTTCACGCAGTTCTAAAGTTGTCATATTCGTCCCTCTTTAGTTCAGCATTTCCTGACCGCCGGTGACCGGCACAGCCTGACCGGTTTCATAGGTCTGCTCTACAATGTAGAAAATTGCACGGGCAATATCCTCCGGCTCACAGCCACGGTTCAGGGGCACTTTGCTTTCATAGAACCGACGGACATCTGCAACCGTCTTGGCACCGGGTACTTTACCGGCATTCAAGTACTGGACAAACAGACCTCTCTCCGGATCAGACCACAGAGGACCGTTCAGGTAGTTACCGGGGCAGATGGCGTTGACCTTAATATTATAAGGTGCCAACTCCATAGCAAAGGACTGGGTCAGACCAATGCCGCCAAACTTAGAACCGGCATAAGCAAAGTTCTTATTGGAACCGGCAAGACCGGACTTGGAGTTGATTTCAATAATATCCATCATGTAGTTGGGTGCAAACTTATGCTGAAGCTGCATGACGGCAGATGCATACTTGGTGCAAAGGAAATAGCCGGTGTAGTTGACAGCGGTAACCAGTTCAAAATTCTGCTTTGTCATTTCACCCAGGCTGCCGGCACGGACAATGCCTGCGTTGCTGATGAATACATCCAAACCGCCGAAATGCAGAACCACCTGATCCATCATTGCCTGCACAGAGGCCTCGTCGGATACATTCACACCCACTGCAAAGCCCTTTGCACCAAATTGGGCGGCGGTAGCCTTAGCACCTTCCAAATTCATGTCCGCAATGACCACATAGGCACCTTCTGCCACAACTGCTTCGGCAATACCCTTGCCAAAACCCTGGGCAGCACCGGTAACCACTACGACCTTGTTTGCAAGACGCTTTTGACTTCCGGAGGCAAGGCTCACCTTAGAACGGTAGCTTTCTACTTCCCAGTTTACGATAAAGTCGATAAGGAAGTCGGGCATCACGCTGACACCGCCGAAGGCCTCTGCATAAGCGACCACCTTCACCGCATCCAGCATCACTTCCCGGGCGGTGACTGCTTCCTGCACAGTCAAGCCGCAAGTGAACATACCCAAACCCTTGGCAAAAACAACCTTGGGCTTATAGCCGTTTTCTGCCACAAAGGCATCAAACAGCACCTTGATTTCGTCCTGCTCCACATTTTCGGGCAAGATCAGTTGCTTGGCCTTGGCATACACAATATGGTCAGGAGAAAGGCTCTTGGTGGTGGGGTCGTAATTGAGGATCTCCTGATTAACGGCAAACTTCACGATCGCTGGCTGATTTTCACCGTACAAAGCACGAAGTACCGGAGAAATGGCCACGACTTTTTCCACATCGTAGGCAGTTTCCTCCAAATTCAGGGGACGGACAATGGCAGATTTCAGGGCAGTCATGACCTTTTCTACCAGTGCGTCGATCAGCTCGGTGCTGTCGGCAGCAAAGAAAATGCCGTGATTCTGCAAAAACAGAACTTCTACATTCTTGCCGGTTTCTGCCTTGTAATCATCCATTACCTTCTTGCACTCCAGTGCCAGAATATAACCGGGCTTGCAAGCATCCACCCAAACTGCATCCGGCAGCAGACGCTTCATGGCTTTTTCCCCTTCTACGGAGCAGGTCAAGCCGTTGACCAGGGTGGGATGGACATGAAGAACATACTGCTGGGGGAACAGATCATGGAGCAGTGTTTCCACAGAAGGACGACGATTTTCACCACGGACACGGGCGTACATCATATCGTTAAGCACCGCAGCTTCTCTTTGTGCTTCATCAGCAGGATAATCCGCAGACCACATAGCATTCAGCAAGGGGCGTTCCAGTACCACGAAATCTTCCGGCTGAATGGTTGCCAGAGATGTGCCGGAACCCTTGACCCACAGACGGTCCTCGCTCTTAAAGGAGGTATTGCCACCGCCGGCAAGGACATATTCGGGGTTTGAACCGTAACGGTTAGACATGGCGGCCAATGCCGCTAACTTTTCTGTAAACATGGAATTGCCTCCTATTTATACTCTCTTGGAAAGTACGTTTTCTTCGTATTCTTTTACCTTTGCAAACCATGCACCGTCCGCAGGTTTGCCACAACGGCTGCAATATTCTTCCCAAATATCGCCGAAAGGCATGGTCTTCATTTCTTCCTGCAGAACCATCAGTTCCGTCCAGTTGCCGGCATCCTGCATTTCCTTCAGGGTATCCTGGGGCTGGAGCATAGCAAAGAGCAGTGCTTTCTGGACATTACGGAAGCCGGTGACCCATGCGGAAATACGGTTAATGGAAGCATCGAAATAGTCCAGTGCAATAAAGACCTTGTCAATACCGCAACGGACAACTTCCTTGCAAATTTCCTTGGTTTCATCGTCAAACAGAACCACATGGTCAGAGTCCCAACGGACACCACGGGTCACATGAAGGGCGACCTTCTTATCAAAAGCCAGCACAGAGGAGAGTTTATCGGAAACCACTTCTGTGGGATGATAGTGACCGTTGTCAAACAAGCTGATGCAGTCCTCACGGCTGTCGGCATACTTAAGGCACCACTCCGCAGAACCTACGGTGTAGCTTTCCACGCCAATGCCGAATACCTTGCTTTCGGCGCAGGGATAGACTTTTTCTTTATCAAAAGGCTGGGAAAGCATTTCGTCGAAGGACTGCTTATAACGCAGACGGGGGCCGATACGGTCGGCAGGAATGTCCTTAAAGCCGTCGCCGGTCCAGATATTCATAACGCAGGGCATACCCAATTCTTCAGCCATGTACTGAGAAATACGGATACAAGCCTTGCCGTGTTCTACCCAGAATTTACGATTTTCCTCGTTGGTGCTGGAAAGGGTCAGGGGATCACACTTAGGATGGGAGAAGAAAGTGGGGTTAAAGTCACAGCCCATGCCTCTTTCCTTGCAGAAGTCCACCCATTTTTGGAAATGCTTGGGCTCCAGCTTGTCCCGATCCACCCAACCACCGTTTTCTTCGTCGAAAATGGCATAGCAGGCATGGAGAGTCATCTTCACCTGACCGGGAACCAAGGCGATAACCTGATCAATATCATCCATCAGTTCCTGGGGGGTACGGGCTCTTCCGGGATAGTTGCCGGTGGTCTGGATACCGCCGGTCAGGGGCTTGTTGGGATCGGTGTCAAACCCGCGAACATCATCGCCCTGCCAGCAGTGCAGTGCTACGGGGACGGTTTGCAGCTTGGAAAGTGCCGCCTCCACATCAATACCCAATTTTTCGTATTTCGCTTTTGCTTCCTGATAACCCATATTACATAACCTCCAATTGAATTTTTAAATTACCCAAAGCCGTTGCCTCGATGGGAAGTGCAACAACCTGTTTTCCGGTCATTTCCTCCGTCAGACGATTGAGGAACTGATTTTTCGCACCGCCACCTACAATATACAGTTTCTCATAGGTGTTGCCGGTGATTTTTTCCATGATATTCAGGGCGTTGCCGTAGCATACTGCCAAACTTCTGTATGCACAGCGGAAATAATCGCCAGTTTCCACAAGTGCATTGTTTGTGGCACGGTCAAAGGCTTCCTTCATGCTCTTAGGTGCCAAAAATTCCAGTGCATTGGCATCTACTAAACAGTCGCAGGCGGATTCTTCTGCCATTTTTACCACTTCCGGGAAGGGGGTGTCGGGACAAAGATCCTTCCGCAGCTCATTGATCAGCCACATGCCCATAATATTTTTCAGGTAGCGGATATAACCGACGCCGCCTTCGTTGGAATAGTTGGCCTCAAAGCCTTCCTGATTGGTAATGGGCTTGGGGATCTTCACACCCAGCAAACTCCATGTGCCGGAGGAAATGAAGGGGTAATTGCCCTCCATGGGGATACCTTCTACTGCGGAGCCGGTGTCGTGGGTCGCACAAAGCACAACTTTACAATTGCCTCCAACCTGAGCCTGGATTTCCGGCAGAAGGTCGCCCAAAATTGTTCCCGGCTGGGACAGTTTGGGGAACAGATGGGCAGGCAAGCCCAATTTTTCCACGATTTCCATATCAAACTCACCGGTTTCGGCGCTGAGCATACCGCCGGTGGAGGCTTCTGTGTACTCTCTTGCCTTTACGCCGCAGAGTTTGTACATCAGGTATTCCGGAATCATCAAGGTGTCGGTGATTCCCTCCAAACGGCCTTGCATCTGATCGTCATAAAGCTGATAAATGGTATTAAAGGTCTGGAACTGAATACCGGTACGGCTGTAAAGCTCTGCAAAGGGAATGATCTTATGTACTTCCGGGATGGAACGCTCTGTGCGGCTGTCCCGATAGGCATAACAAGGCCACCGTTCCTGATCTCCTTCCATCAGCACATAGTCAACGCCCCATGTATCGATGGATAAGCTGGAAATGGCAGGACAGACAGAAAAGGCTTCCTTAATACCTGCCACCACACTGTTTAAAAGAGATTCCATATCCCAAATCAGGTGTCCGTTTGATTCGGTAACACCGTTGGCAAAACGGTAAACTTCCCGGGTCATGATTTCCCCGTTTTCCTGCCAGCCTAAAATGTGACGGCCGGAGGATGCGCCAATATCGATCGCCAGACAATACTTCATAAAAAACGCCTCCTACTCCATGATAATGACATCATACCATATTTTTTCTCATTTGAGAAGAACCTGAGTTATCTAAAAAAGTGTCCTCTCTTGCAGTCGGTACTGCCGGGGAGATTTCCCGTATGCTTCATAAAAGATTCTGTGAAAATAGCTGACATTTTCATATCCCACAGCCAAAGAAATGTCGGATACATTCCGATCGGTGTTTTTCAGCAAAAAAGCCGCCTGGGCCAGTCGCTTATCCTGCACGATCCGGGTATAGGTTTTGCCGGTCTTTCGCTTGATCTCCCGGGAAAGCCAGCTCACATCGTAATGGAGATCTTCTGCAATTTCTGACAAGCTGCCCCCCGTGTAGTCCTGCTCCACATACCGAAGCACCTTCCATACAGCCGCATCCTCATCGTCGGTCATCAAATTCTCCGTATTGCCCATCAGTTGCAAAAATAAAGTTGCCATTGTCATTTGACTGACCTTACGGCGGTTTGGTGTTTCATACATCAATGCCCAAATCAGGTTTTCTACCAGATTTTGCAGGGGTTTTACCTGAGAAACACGAAAATGCAAATACCCCTGACCACCATTGTGTCCGCATAGGCAATCCACCAAAAAACGGCGTAACGGGGTTTCTTCCTCACCCATAACAGAAAGTGTGGTAGTAAAGAAATCCGGTAACACAATGAAATTCACTGCCACATCCTCTTTTTTCGCACCTGCCACCTGATGTACAGCAGTCTGATGCAACAAAAGCAGTTCTCCGGCTTCCAACTGAATTTCCTTTCCGTTGACGGTATGAACCGTACTGCCGCTGCACATATAGATCATCTCCACATAGTCGTGACGATGAGGGGGAAAATCAATGAAACGGGTGTGGGGTCTCAGGGTGATCAATTTGCCGGAGGATAACAGTTTTTTGCTGTTGATCGTGTTATCCACACCCTGCATATAAAGATCCCGGTCAATACTGGTACGACCGTCCAATATGGCTTGCTCCTCCGAAGTAATCCGGCAAAGCTGCACCATCAAATTTTCATCCATATACCCTCTCCCCTTCTAACATAACCTTTCATGCATTATAACACAGCTTTATTTTCAATGCAACGAGGCAAATCCCCTCAAAAAATTAAATCCTACTTTACCACCGTAAACATAAATTTACCGTACTAATAAATTTAAATTGTAGGGGAGGGTCTTGACCCTCCCGGCAATTTTACCGCTGTAAAATTGCGATTGCCGCAGGCAATAACATGATATTTTCTTGCGAAAATCCGGAAAATGCAAACAT
>JAZRRA010000140.1:0-29197 GCA_045650305.1 Faecousia sp. | reverse complement strand
GGCAAACACCGTCACGACAGAAAGCGTCATCATCAGTGCCAACAACAATGCTAAAAGTTTTTTCATATATATGACCTCCTATATTATTTTTTAAGGCTTTTTTAGTATATTCCCAATTTTTGGGGTTGTCAAGTTTTGCCTGAATATAAAAAAACCGCCCCGGGTATTCCCGGGACGATGCTCAAAGAGCCAAAGTTAAGCTATAAACCGTGCGGCAGAGGCATGGAAAGAAGAAAACTCCTCCTGGGAGCATTTCACCTGCACCCGAACAGGACGGGAATAATCCAGGCTGAACATACCCATAAGGTCCTTACCGTTAATATGCTGGCGTTCATTTCCCACTCGCACTTCAAAGGGCTGGTGCATGGCCAACATAACAAAATCCTGAACTTGCCGCAGGGAACGCAAAACGATATGAAATTCTCGCATAATGTTCCCTCCAATTTGCTGTACAAATTTGAATTTATAGAGTATAATAAGGTACGGTATTGGGAAAGTATGACCTATTATAGCAGAAATTCCATGCTTTTCAATAGACGAACCTGACGAATTACACAAAACACAGACTGATATTTTGGTGGTTTTTAACTATGAAATTCGCCTTTTATACCCTTGGGTGCAAAGTAAATCAATATGAAACCCAGGCAATGGAGCAGATTCTTTCCGCCGCAGGCCATGAAATCGGCAGTTTTGAGGAAAGCTGCGACGGCTACATCATCAACACCTGCTCTGTCACCGCTGTGGCAGATAAAAAGAACCGTGCTGTGATCCGGCGGTGTCGGAAGCAGAATCCCAACGCCATCATCGGTGTCTGCGGATGCTATCCCCAACACGCATCGGAGGCTTTGGAATCCTTAGGAGTGGATGTAATCGGCGGCAGTGGACAACGGGAAGACTTTTTGCAGGCTATACTCCGTGCGGCAGAGGATCGCACGTCTTCCGTTTCCGTGGATAACGCCCTTCGTCGCCGGGAATTTGAAATTCTCCCTCCTGGCGGTCTGGAAGGACGGACCCGTGCCATGCTGAAGGTGCAAGATGGCTGTGTGAACTTTTGTACCTACTGCATTATTCCCTATACCCGCGGCCCGGTTCGCTCTGCACCTTTGGAACTGGCTGTGGCACAAGCCAAAGAACTGGAACAGATGGGCTATCGGGAAATCATCGTCACCGGCATTGAAATCGCCTCCTGGGGTGTGGATCTGCCGGAAAAACCCAGCCCGGACACCCTGATTCTTGCCATTTGTCAAGCTGTCCCCTCTCTTCGGATCCGTTTAGGTTCTTTAGAGCCTCGTATCGTCACTGAGGAATTTTGCCGGAATTTGCAGACACTTCCCAACTTATGTCCCCAATTCCATCTTTCCATGCAATCCGGATGCGATACGGTTCTTGCCCGAATGAAACGCAAATACGATACCGCCCGTTACTTTGAAAGCGTATGCCTTCTGCAAAAGTATTTCCCGGGATGTGCCATCACCACCGATATGATCGTGGCTTTTCCCGGAGAAACCGAGGAGGAATTTCAGCAAAGCCTTCAGTTTATAAAGAAATGTGGCTTTGCGGATATGCATATTTTCCCCTATTCCCGTCGCCCCGGCACACCGGCGGACAAGATGCCCGATCAGCACAATAATGCTGTGAAAGAATCACGCAGCAAGGCCGCCACAGCCGTGGCAGAACAACTTTCCCGCAACTATCGGGAGAATTTGATCGGTTCGGTGCAGACCGTTCTGTTTGAAGAAAAAGAGGGGGACTACTTTGTAGGTCACGCCCCCAATTATGTGAAGATCTATGTACCCGGCGAGGACCTGCATAATCAATTGCATCCCGTGACCGTCACTGAAGTTTTCCAAGACGGTGTCCTGGGCGTTTTGTAAAAATTCGACCTTTGGAAGTAAATTTCCGTTTATCATCGTAGGGAATGGATTTATCCATTCCGTCAAAAAAGTACCGTTGACGCACCACGAAACGGAAGGCATAAATGCCTTCCCTACACAGATAAATTTATGTTTATCGGAGCGTTTTTCATCGCTTAACTAAAAATTTTTGCCGGGCAATTCCCATAGAATTGCCCGGCATGTTTTTATTTCACAAATTTATCGATAGCCTCGCACAGATCGTCAATGGCATCATGGTCTCCTGCGGCAACCGCATCCACCATACAATGACGCATGTGATCCTTCAAAATCACCTTACCGGTATTATCCAAAGCAGAGCGAACCGCCGCAAGCTGAACCAACACTTCGGAACAGTCATAGCCCTCTTCCACCATTCTCTTGACCTTCTCCAAATGGCCGATGGCACGGGCCAAACGGTTAATCACCGCTTTTTGGTTTTCATGGATATGACCGTGGTTATGGGCACACAAATCGTCATGCCCATGGGTGTGAAAATGGTCTGCCATTTGCGCCCCTCCTCATCATCTTTACAAGTTTTTGAGATGCCTGATTTGTATATCATACCCGATTTTCTCCCAACATGCAAGCCCCCATGGGGGATATATCATTTGCTTTTTGGATTTTCCTTTCCGTAGTTTGTGAAAAAGTTTAAAAATTGTTCAAAAAGGCGGAAAATATTTCCCATATTTTTGTCAGGTATTGCTCTTGTTATCCTTATAAAGTAGTGCTATGATACAGAGCGGAAAATTTATAATAAAAGAAGGTCTTATTCTTGAGTACTACCTTAATTTGTCTGGCGTTCGCTGTGATCGGCGGATTGCTGATGTCCCGTCCTGCAAAGAAATTGCATCTTCCTGCGGTCACCGCATATTTGGTTGCCGGTTTGCTGGTTGGTCCTTTCTGTTTGGGAGCCCTCGGGATCCCCGGTCTTGGCTTCCAGACTGAACAATTGGAGGGTTTCTCTGTTCTGACCCAGGTGGCTTTGGGCTTTATTGCCTTCTCCATGGGCAATGAATTCCGCATGACCCAGCTGAAATCCATGGGCTCTAAAGCCATCGTCATCGGTGTATTGCAAGCCGTGGCCACCACATTACTGGTGGATGCCATTTTGATCAGCTTGCACTTTGCATTCCCCAATCTGATTTCCCTGCCTGCTGCCATCACTTTGGGTGCGATCGCCTCTGCCACTGCACCTGCAGCCACTTTGATGGTGGTAAAGCAGTACAAGGCAGAAGGTCCTTTGACCCGTCTGCTACTACTGGTGGTCGCTATTGATGACGCCGTGGGTCTTTTGCTCTTCTCCGTATCCTTCGGCATCGCCTCCGCTCTGGAAAACAGCGCTCCCGGCGTCATGGGTGTACTGGTGGAGCCTCTTTTGGAGATCGTCCTTTCTCTGGGCTTAGGTGCAATCATGGGTCTGCTGCTCCACTGGGTGGAAGGTTTCTTCCATTCCCGCAGTAAGCGTATGGCCCTTTCCGTATCCTTTGTGATCCTGACCGTTGGTCTTTCTATGCTGAAATTCGAACTCGGTGGTATCCACTGCGGATTTTCTCTGTTGCTGGTTTGCATGATGACCGGCACCGTATTTTGCAATATCTGTGATTTCTCCGATGAACTAATGGGTCGTGTGGAAGGCTGGACCGTGCCGCTGCATGTGCTGTTCTTCGTCATTTCCGGTGCAGAACTGGATTTGAAGATTCTTATGAATCCCGTCACGCTGATCGTAGGCGTCACCTATATCATCAGCCGTTCTTTGGGCAAGTATTTTGGTGCATTCGGAAGCTGTAAGCTGGTAAAGTGCAGTCCTGCCATTACAAAAAATTTAGGCATTACCCTTCTGCCCCAGGCAGGTGTTGCCCTGGGTATGGCATTGACCGCCGGTAACCTGCAAAGCGGCGATTTGGTGCGAAATGTAATTTTGTTCAGCGTGCTGATCTACGAGTTGGTTGGCCCTGCCCTGACAAAGCGTTCTTTACTGGATGCCGGCGAAATCTCTCCGGAAAACCGGATCAGCGCCCGTACCCCCAATCAACCCAAACCTCCTGTGAATATCCATTAAAAATTTCTCCCCCCGAACAATCGGGGGGAGTTTTTTCGTCTTTCACAACACTTGGGTGCCGGGTTTGGTTTTTACGGAGTTTTTATATTGCTCCACTGGAATACCTTGCACGCCTCCGGTTCATACAAACCTGCAGCTACCACCGTACCGTCGGCTTTCACGCCAATCGTAAAATTGTCTACGGCGGAGACAGCAACAATATTCTTCCAATCATATATATCCAGCCAACCATCATGGTTAGCCCCGGCATACGCCACCGTACCATCTGCCTTCACGGCTACCGTATGATAATCTCCTGCTGATATGGCAATAACATCCACCCATTTCGTTATATGGTAGTTATCGGTATCCTCCAGCATGCCATCGGCTTTCAAACCTACCGTATGCATAAAATTAGCAGAAACCGCAACAATATCCGTCCACTGGGTTACTTTGCACTGGTAAAAATTATTCAATCCTACGGCTACCACCGTACCGTCGGCTTTCAAACCTATGGTATGATAATCTCCTGCGGCTATGGCAATAATATCCGTCCAACCTGTTACATCACACTGACCTTGCTCGTTTAAGCCTCTCGCCACCACCGTGCCATCTGCCTTCAAGGCTACCGTATGAGAATCTCCTGCTGATATGGCAATGATTTCCCTCCAATCCGTAACATAACACTGACCATACTCGTTATCACCGATAGCCACCACCGTACCATCTGCCTTCAAGCCTACCGTATGAAGACTACCAGCGGAAATATCCACAATATCCGTCCATTCCGCTACATCGCACTGACCATACTTATTTTCTCCGGTAGCCACCACCGTACCGTCAACTTTCAGGCCTACGGTATGCAAACCCCCAGCAGAAACCGCAATGATATCCGTCCAACTGTATAACGAAATCTGACTGCTGTGTCCCGTAACCACCACCGTACCATCGGCTTTCAAGCCTACCGTATGCATATAACCAGCAGAAATGGCAACAATATCCGTCCATTCGGTTACATCGCACCGGCCATCCTCGTCATAACCGGTAGTCACCACCGTGCCGTCAGCTTTCAGGCCTACGGTATGATACTCTCCTGCAGAGACGGCAACAATATCCGTCCAATCATATACATCGCACTGACCATACTCGTCATCCCCAGCAGCCACCACCGTACCATCGGCTTTCAAAGCTACGATATGGCCACCACCTGCTGAAACCGCAACAATATCCGTCCAATCATTTATTTTGTACCTGTCATAATAGTTATAATAATTATAATAGTCATCCTCGGTAGCCACTACGGCACCATCCGCTGTCAGACCCACGGTACACTTACCACCCGCTGAAACCGCAATGATATCCGTCCATTCGGTTACGCCATACGCGTTATAACCGGTAGTCACCACCATGCCGTCAGCTTTCAGGCCTACGGTATGATAGTCCCCCGTAGAAATGGCAACAATATCCGTCCAATCATATACATCGCACTGGCCATACTCGTCATAACCGGTAGCCACCACTGTGCCGTCAGCTTTCAGGCCTACGGTATGGCTAACGCCTGCCGAAACCGCTATAATATCCGTCCATTCGGTTACATTGCACTGACCATACGCGTTATCCCCGGTAGCCACCACCGTGCTGTCAGCTTTCAGGCCCACGGTATGATAGTCTCCTGCAGAAACAGTTTCCCTTTCAGCAAATTCATTCCACAATTCAAAACTTTGTTCTCTGGCATTCCGATAATCACCGCTTTTACCAAAAGCAATGGCTGCACCAATTTTATCTCCTGCATCCAGCAACGCATCGGCATTTCGATAGTGACATGCAGATACCTTATTTTGGCTGTCTTTGTAGTCATCCAGTGCTTCAAAAGCAGCAATCGCTTCGGCATACTTCCCCTGATTCATAAGAGAAACAGCATTGTAATACTTGATATCCGGCCTGATGTACTTAAAAAATACAACAAGTAATATAAACAGGGCAACACCGATGCACACGATCAAAAGAGATTTTTTGTCGTTCCATTGGGCCTTACGCACTTTCCGGAGTATATCTTTCTCCGCTAAGCAGTCTGCTTCGTCTGTTATTTTCCGTTCTTCGATTTTCTTTTTGCAAATAGTGATCTGCTCGTCAGCATCCTTCCAACCGGGGATGGATGCAAATAATTTGATTGCAGCCTCATAATTTGCAATAACCTGATCGGCCATTTTGGCCTTGCCGGCAGCTAATATCTCATCTTTTCGTGCTATCTTAGCATTTTCGTGGCAATTCTTTACCAAAACTGCAGAATCCCGATAATCCGAAATGGATTCAAACAGTTTTTCCGCCTCTTTAAGTGCCTTTTCTGTCCATTGTGTCGTACTCAAGTTACACGCTTGATTATAAATATCTTCCAGGCGGTCTTGTTCATTACGCGTTTGAATGTGTGCGATATACCCGGCGAGAGTTGTCTGAAGCTCCGCATCTGCGAATCGCATGACTTTTTGATAGTTGTTAGAGCTATCGAAAGGCTGTTTGCAGTCTTTTAGGTCTGAAATTTGACGAACCTGCAATTCTGCCATCAGCTTGCCTAAATAAGCCTCTGCATTCCTGGCATTTTGATTCAGGATTTGTTCAAAAAAGCCATCAGCCTGATCCCATTCCCCATCCTCAAGAGACATAAAACCTCGATCCAGCAAAGCGGTGATATTGCCTGTGGCATGGGCAAGAATCTGTTTGTACAATTCCATTGCCGGATCGCATTCGCTGTTGCCAGGGAAATGACCTGCACTGTCAGGAAAATTGGTATTGTATTGATCCTCCGGTTGGGATGCGGCCATATAAACACCTCTTTCGGTTCGTTGTATATTTTTATTACTATACCATATCCAAAAAATCTTTGCAACACATGCTACCTGCCCGTTTCTTGTGCAGTAAATTCCCTTCGTTTCTGTTTTATCTGCACCGCCATGCAGTCCATATCCATAAAAAACTTCCCCGAATCGGGCAATGTCACTTATTTAAGCATCCAGTGATCGAAAACCCTGTCATCCTGAGCGAAGTGAAACGAAGTCGAAGGATCTTCGCACCCAATCACGATACAGTAAATTGGAAAATGCATAGATTCTTCGACTTGCTTTTGCTCGCTCAGAATGACACAACATCGGGAGCTTTATCTTAACTGAAAAAACTCCCTCCGGATCGGGGGGAGTTTTTTCGTGTCTTTTATATTACATCGATCTGACACATTTTCATGGTGGTCAATGCAGCGGCGTGACTTTCCGGTGTGACACCGGCACAGCAGTTAGAATCCACTGTCACATTAGCATTGGGAAAAACCGCCTTGATGATCAGGGCATTGGAGACCACGCAAATATCGGTGCAAAGTCCCACCAATTCCACATCCTCCAAATTTTCTTCTTTCCAATCAGGCCAGCCGAAATTGGGTTTATCAATGATCTTACAGCCGGGGACATACAGCCCGTCCTCGATCTCCCAGCCTTCGCTGCCGCGAATACAGTGGGGAACGGGCAGTTTTTTTCCTTCCGGAGTGTTCAGGTAGTCTGCTTCATGGGTATCCCGGGTATAAATTACCCGATCCCCTCTTTCCACATAGGCCTGGATTTTCGCCTTCACCTTAGGAACAATGGCCACAGCCTCTTTCGTTCCCAGTGCCATGCGGATAAAGTCTTTTTGCATATCCACCACGATCAATGTCTTTTTCATGGAAACCACCTTTCCGTCAGGAATACAATTCATAAAGTGTCAGGGTATCGGTATAGCGGTTGTCTGCACTGGTACTGCCCAGCACACCCACTACCAAATAGCCTTCTTCCCGGCTAAACAGAGAAATCAGGCAAGAACCTGCGGCACCGGTACTGCCGGTTTTCATACCAACCGCAGATTGGGTATAGTACTCCGATTCTGTACGAATCAGATAGTTGCTGTTTTTCCAGACCACCACTCTGCCCAGTTCTTCCGTCACATCCCGAATGGGGGTTCTCACCGCAGACATGATAGCGTCATTTTCCAAAGCGGCATGAATCAGGATGATCAGGTCGTTGACGCTGGTATAGTGGTTGGGGTCGTGGTTTCCGTCAGGGGTGACGAAATGGGTATTTTGCATCCCCAAAAGCCGTGCCTCTGCGTTCATTTCATCCACGAACACATAGTAGGCCATCTGTCTGTCCAAAGTGGGATCTTCTGCGATCACACGACCGCAATTGACCGCGATGGTATAGGCGGCATCGTTACCGCTGGGAAGCATCAGGCCATAGATCAAAAGCCCCACGGAAATCTGATCTCCCACCTGCAAGTCTGCTCTGGAGGACTCAGGATCGATCCAATTAACTTCCTCTCCTACGGTGATCTTCTCATCCAAATCCATATGCTTTTGCACCACCAGGGCAGTCATCAGCTTGGTAATGCTGGCAGGATATATGTGGGAATCCGGGTCACCGGTGTAAAAAAGCATCCTTTTTTCCGATGCATCATAGGCAAAGGCATGATGTGCCGTAACAGCCTTTTCTTCCGGCAGGGTGGTATCCGGTGGGGGTAACGGCTCCGTAGCTACCGGTTGGGTAGCAGATGGCTCTGTTGCGGAAGGTTTCGTCGCAAGGGGGCCATCTACCTCCACTGCGGCATTTTGCTTTCCTTCCGGGGAAGTATCCTGCGGATCGGTCACCGAGGGTATTGTACCACCATCGGAGGTGGGATCACCTACCGTAGGTGTTAAATTGAACATCAGTACCAAACCCAAAATGAACAACGCCACGATGGCTATGGGAATTTGTAAGGATTTTCCTTTCACAACCTCACCTGCCCTTCTTTTTTCCTATCATAGCATACTTAAACCAAAAAGGCAATGCCCCGAAAGGCCGTTGCCTTTGAAACGCCACCGATCTTGCGTCACACTCCGGCGGCGTAAAAACCTTTTTTCCCTTTCCTTTAACTGTTGCGTTTGGAGAAAAAATATGATATGCTGTTAAGGATTTGAACAATCAAGGCTAAGGAGAGAAAAAATGGATAAATATTTGATTCCCTTCTTTCTGTCGATGGTTCCTCTGCTGGAACTTCGAGGCGGTGTCCCCGTGGGCGTCACCATGGGCTTATCTCAGGTGGAGGCGGTAATTTTGTGTGCCATCGGCAATATGCTCCCGGTACCCTTTATTTACTTCTTTGCCCGAAAATTCCTGCTCTGGGGTGCGGACAAGAAGTATATCGGTAAAATTTGCTCGTTCTTTTTAGTCAAAGGAGAGCATGGTGGGCAAAAACTGACAAAAGCCACCGGTCGTGGCGGTCTTTTCGTGGCTCTTCTGTTATTCGTGGGCATCCCCTTGCCCGGCACCGGTGCATGGACCGGTACATTAGCCGCCAGTTTTTTGAATATGGGCTTTAAATCCGCAGTGCTTGCGGTCATTTTAGGCGTTTTGCTGGCAGGCATTATCATGGCCACCGCCAGCACCGCAGTTTTAGGTCTGTTCGGTTTATGATCAGGAGGTTATATTATGGAAAATTGTCTATTTTGTAAAATCGTAGCCGGGGACATTCCCTCCACCAAAGTGTACGAAGACGATCTGGTGCTGGCTTTCCGGGATATTGCCCCTCAGGCTCCCACTCACATTTTGGTGATCCCCAAAGCACACATCGCCTCTGTGGCAGAGATCACACCGGAGAACGCCGCGATTGTGGGTCATATTTTCTCCGTGATTCCGCAAATCGCTCAGGCAGAGGGTTTGGAAAACGGTTATCGTGTGGTTTCCAACTGCGGTGCGGATGCAGGTCAGACTGTCCATCATCTGCATTTCCACATCTTAGGCGGTAAAACTTTGAATATTCAAATGGCATGAGCAAAGCCGGGAAGCAAACGCTTCCCGGCTTACTTTTTACCTTATTACAACATTTCTTCCGTTTCCGTGGTTTGCAGATAATCGCTGGGGGCACATCCCACCATTTGGGAAAATCTACGGGAGAAATACTGGGGTGAGCTGTATCCCACATTACGGGCAATCTGTGTCATGGAGAGTTTTCCCTCCAACAAAAGATGCTTGGCTCTGGAAATTCGCTCTTTGGTAATATACTCATTGATCGTCTGTCCGGTGGCTTCTTTAAACAGAACAGAAAGCCGTGTCCGGCTGTAATGAAACTCCCTCGCCAGACTTTCTACGGAAATATTATCCTGCAAATGATCCCGGATATACTGGCGAATGGTATCGATTTGATAATTGCCGATGGATTTTTCAAAATGGGTAGCGGTAATGACCACACCTTTGCGCATAGTGACCGATCGCAAAAACCCCACCAAAAGCTGCTCTAAGTAGCACAGAATCATCTGTTCTGCCCCTAAGGGGGCGTCGGGATTCGGTTCAAAATGGTACATCCGCAGTCCGGGCTTGCTTCTGGAAAAGGCATCCATCAGTTCCCGAATGGTCTGGTTGATAATCTGCATCTGTTGTTCCGACACCTGCAGGATCCGACTGCGTAAAATCCGCACCGGCCCTTCCACGCAGGTAAAGGAGATCACAAACGCAGCATTTCCGCCCTTTTCCTCCATATTGAAAGAATGGGTCACGCCGGGTGGTACAAAAAAGGCCTCTCCTGCCTTCAGTGCTATCATCTGCTTGCCATAGCAAACCGTAGCCTGACCTTCAATACAGCATCCCATTTCCCAGGCATCCTGATGGACATGGGGTGCAGGCGGTAAATCGCCTTGCACATAGTCTGCCGATACGATTTCGTTGACACAAACCAATCTGGAAAGACGATATTTTTCATATTTTGTAATCTTCAGGGATTGTACAGCCATACCGATCCCCTCCTTCGTGAAACAGTATATCACGCCTTGTAGAAAAATCAATAAAATAGCGGAAAATGGAACAAAAATGCAAAATTTTAAGTAAAAAAGGACATCTCACCACTTGGCATAATCCCCCGAAGTCGACCATAGATTGTCCACGGAGGGATATGTATGAAAAAAAGGGATCTACTGATCATCATAGGGGCTCTGATCGGGGCGCTTCTGTTAACTTTGGGACAATTGGGAAAGCCCGCAGTGGAAACTGCCGCCTGGGGTCTGCATTTCGGCGATCCCGGCACTGCCCCCTCAGGTCCTGCCGACGCAAAAACTTTGCAGCAGTATGACGGAGCCTATGTGGGCAACAGCGAAGAAAAGGTACTTTACCTGACCTTCGATGCAGGCTACGAAAACGGACACACTGCCCAAATTTTGGATATTCTGAAAAAGCATGATGTAAAGGCTGCTTTTTTCCTTGTGGGAGATTATTTGGAACGAAACGCCGATCTGGTGCGGCGGATGGTGGCGGAAGGACATATTGTGGCCAATCACACCGCCAGCCATCCGGACATGAGTAAGATTTCGGACTTGACTGCCTTCCAAAAGGAATTAGCGGAAGTAGAACAGCTTTTCCGGGAGATCACCGGCAAGGAACTGCCCCGATATTACCGTCCACCGCAAGGGGTATATAGTGAAGAAAATTTGAAACATGCACAAAAATTAGGCTATCGCACTGTGTTTTGGAGCCTTGCCTATGCAGATTGGGATAACGCTAACCAACCGAGCAAGGAATACGCCCTGGAAAAATTGCTGAGCAGAACCCACAATGGTGCTGTGATCCTGCTTCACTCCACCTCCAAAACCAACGCAGAAATTTTGGACACGTTACTCACCCAATGGAAGCAAGACGGTTATCAACTGCAAACCATCGATACGCTCTTCACTGGGAAGGGTTGAATCTTTTTATTCTTTATGGTATAATACGATATAACGAATGAAACGAAGGAGATCATAAGCCATGGCATCCAGACATAAACCGAAATATGCCAGAAAAACACCGTTTTACATCCAACACGCACCCTATATCATCGGCGGTGCTGTTTTCCTCGTTGTGGCGGTGATTCTGACTGTTCTGTTGTGGCCAAAACCTCAGGATGTGCCTGCCCCCGGCCCGCAAAATGCTCTTTTTTCCTGCGATATGGTGGCCGTAAAGCAAAACGGTCTTTGGGGCTTTGTGGATCGGTACGGAAATATGAAGATCGCCCCCACTTATCAGGCCGTGGGTGCATTTGGAGAAAACGGTCTTGCTCCGGTGCAAAAAGACGGCAAATGGGGATATATTGACCGGGAAGGTGTGCTGAAGATCCCTTGCAACTACGAAGATACCACCGGCTTCACCCTGGGTCTTGCTCCCGTTCAGCTCCATGGCCGATGGGGATTCATCAACGAAAACGGTATGAATATCGTGGAATCCAAATATGAATATGCCGGTAACTTCTCCCCCAACGGCATGGCACTGGTAAAGCAAAACGGCCTTTTTGGATTCGTAAACACTTCCGGTGCGGAGGTGATTCCTGCCCAGTATGAAACCGCCGGCGCATTTGGTGAAAACGGCCTTGCCCAGATTAGCCTTTCCGGTCTTTACGGCTATGTCAAAGCCGATGGCACTTATGCCATTGACCCCACCTTCCCTGCATTGGGTGCCTTTTCTGCCGCAGGGCTTGCACCTGCCAAAAACGAATCCGGCTGGGGCTATGTGGATACCGCAGGAAACTTTGTCATCCCCGCTCAATTTGACTACGCCTATGCCTTCTCTGCTGAGGGCATCGCCCGTGTTCGCCTCTACGATCAATACAGCTATATCAACACTTCCGGTGAACTGATCACGGAAACTACCTACCAGCAGGCTTTTGACTTCACCGAAGGCTACGGTCGTGTGGTTTTCGATGGAAAATACGGTCTGATCAAGGCCGACGGCAGCTATGCCATTGCTCCCGGTGACTATGAATTTTCCAAGCCGGTCTGCCAGGGACTTTTGGTATACAAGGATAAAAACGGTCTTTACGGCTATATGGATACCACCGGCAAGATCCTGATTTCCGCCCAATACACCCAAGTGAAATCCTTTAAAAAGGGCGGCTATGCTCCGGTTCAGCAAGGGGAAAAATGGGCAGTGATCGATAAAGAAGGCAACATCCTTTTGAATCCTGCCTACGAAGCCATCGGATAAATAAAAAGAGAGTGCCACGGCACTAATGTTATGAAGTTAAGATAACGCTTGCAATGTTGTGTCATTCTGAGCGAGCAAAAGCGAGTCGAAGAATCTACGCATTTACCCATTTACTGTACAATGATTGGGTGCGAAGATCCTTCGACTTCGTTTCACTGTGCTCAGGATGACAGTGTTTTCGATCGCTGGATGCTTAACTAAGTGACATTGGTTGCAGCACTCTCTTTTTTGTTTCGACAAAAAACCTTTGCTTTTTCGTTCATTTGTGCTATTATAAAGAAAGAGAAATCTTAAAAGGAGGTTGTGGGTATGCCCAGAACTACTGACAAATCAGAGAAAATTGTTGAATTTGTGCGGCAGTTTACCCAGGAAAACGGATTCCCCCCTTCCATTCGGGAAATCGGTTCTGCGGTAGGTTTGCGTTCCACCGCCTCGGTCAGCTATCATCTCCAGCAGCTTCAGGAAAAGGGACTGTTGCAATCCCCCGGAGAGAAAGGCCGCAAACGAGTGACCGTTGCCGCCCATCGTCCCGGCTACATTCCGGTGGTAGGCGTTGTCACTGCAGGTCTGCCCATCCTGGCTGTGGAAAATCAGGAAGGCTATATGCCTTGGGATGGTGACCCTTCCTGCTTTGCTCTGCGTGTTCAGGGCGACAGCATGATCGGTGCCGGCATATTAGACGGAGATAAAGTCGTTATCCGTCCTCAACAAACTGCGGATGACGGTCAAATTGTAGTCGCCCGCATTGGGGATGAAGCCACCGTCAAGCGGTTAAGCCGCCGCAACGGTCAGCTTTGGCTGTTACCGGAAAACGATGCCTACTCCCCGATTGACGGCAGCGAAGCGGAACTCATCGGTCTTGTAAAGGCCGTGGTCCGAGAATATTAAGCAGGAGGCGAGTTTCTTGAATAAGAAACGCGTAGGAAAAATCATTTTGATCGTTTTGGGCAGCTTGCTGGGCCTGATCTTATTGTTGGCACTGGGTCTTTTGATCTATGCCAATATCATGCTGAACAAATTGGATCGTACCGAGATCACCGGTAATATCCATTTGTCCGAGGATGAGGTCTATGAAGGCCCAACCGAGGATGTGCCGGATTCCGAAGAGGAAAAACTTGAGGCACATCAGCAAAGTGAAGAAACCCAAAAAATCCCGATCTTGCAGGAAGATGAGATCACCAATATTTTATTCGTGGGTTCTGACCGCAGAAATAAAAACGAAAACGGCCGTTCCGACTCCATGATGCTGGTCTCGCTGAATTATAAAACCGGAAAAATTCACATTACATCCCTGATGCGTGCCATGTATGTGTGTATTCCCCGTTCCGACGGTAACATCTGGGGTATGCTGAACGCAGCCTATTCCTGGGGTGGCCCGAATCTGCTCATCGATACGGTGGAACTGAATTTCCGCGTGAAGATCCATCATTATGTGGTGGTGGACATCTCCGCTTTCCAGGAGGCAGTGGATTTGGTAGGCGGTGTGGAAATCAACCTGACAGAAACGGAGGCCCGATATGTCCGCTCCGATTCCGGCTATGAAACCCCGGCAGGTAAACAGCTGCTCAACGGTGCACAAGCCCGTGCCTATTGTCAGATCCGGTATATCGACAATGATTTCGTTCGTACCGGTCGTCAGCGAATTGTCATCAAGGAGCTGATCAAGAAGGCCGCCGGCAGCGATCTGGGTACCCTGATCAATTTGGCCAATCAAATTCTTCCCCTGGTCAATACCAACCTGACCAACAATGAGATCTTATCTTATATGATGAAATCCCTCCCCTTGCTGGGTAATGTCAGTCAAGGACGGATGCTCCCCGTTGAAAACGAATCGGGAAAAACCTATACCGGCATGATCTATGTAGGTGGCAGAGAAATGTATAAGGTTGACTTTGAAGCCAATATCAAGGCTCTCCACGAATATATCCAAAGTTAAGACAGAGAAGGAGTTGTTTAGAAATGAACAACTCCTTTCTCTTTGAAAAAATTTTTTATTTTCCCTATTGACATATCACCATGGATATGATATTCTTTAAATGTAAATAAGAACTATTCTTATTTAGGAGGTATCAAAAATGACGCAAGCTAAAAAGCATTTCCGAAAGCGAGACGCCATTCTTGCCTACCTGCGTTCTACGGACGTACACCCTTCGGCAGATATGGTATTTGCGAATTTAAAGCCGGAAATTCCCGATCTGTCCCTGGGAACTGTGTACCGCAACTTATCTATGTTCCGTCAGGAAGGCACAATCGCCAGCGTCGGCACCGTAAACGGTGTGGAGCGATTTGACGGAAACACTCAGCCCCATGTCCACTTTGTTTGTCAGGATTGTAGTGCGGTGATCGATATGCCCCGTATGGAAGTCCCTCAAATGATGACCCAATCGGCGGAAAGTCAATTGGGCGGCCATGTGGAAAGCTGTCAGCTGACCTTTACCGGTCAGTGCCGTGAATGTTTTAAAAAAGGTGGTGAGATAGCATGAAGAAGTATGTATGTGTTGTCTGCGGCTATGTCTATGAAGGTGACGAATTGCCGAAAGACTACGAATGCCCCCTGTGCGGCGTAGGCCCCGACCAGTTTGAAGAAGAATAATTATCATATAATCATTATTTGAAATATTTGGAGGAAAAATTATGAAAAAGTTTGTATGTTCTGTTTGTGGTTATGTTCACACTGCCGATGAGTTGGCAGAAGATTTCCGCTGCCCCGTATGTAAGGTTCCCGCTTCCAAGTTTGTGGAGCAGGCCGGTGACATGAAGTTGGCTGCCGAGCATGAATTTGGCATCTATGCCAAGACTGTAAAGAATAATCCCGACATTTCCGAGGAAGATAAGAAGTATATCTTCGAGCAGCTGATGGCAAACTTTAACGGTGAGTGTGCCGAAGTTGGTATGTATCTGTGCATGGCTCGTATCGCCCACCGTGAAGGCTACCCCGAAATCGGTCTTTACTGGGAAAGGGCTGCCTACCAAGAAGCAGAGCATGCTGCAAAGTTTGCAGAGTTGCTGGGCAGCGACTTAGAGCCCAACATGAAAGCCTCCACCAAGGAGAACCTGGCTTGGCGTGTGGACTGCGAGTTCGGTGCAACCCAGGGCAAGACGGATTTGGCTATCTGTGCTAAGAAGAACGGCCTGGACGCCATCCACGACACCGTTCACGAAATGGCTCGCGACGAGGCTCGTCATGGCAAGGCTCTGAAGGGCTTGCTGGAGCGCTACTTTCGCTAAGCAGGGTTTACCTGCTGAAGATCCCACGGCACTTTTCAATCTGTCCTACGGACTGTTTGTGGTAAGTACCCAGGAATCTGACAAAGACAACGGCTGCATCTGCAACACCTGTTTTCAGGTAGCCAATGAACCCACCAAACTGGCTATTTCCGTGCAGAAAGGAAATCTGACCCGGGAAATGATCGAAAACTCCGGCGTTTTCAATGTCAGCGTTTTGACAGAAGATGTCCCCTTTGAGACAATTCGCCATTTTGGTATGCAGTCCGGCCGGGATACCGACAAGTTCGGTATCTATACCGCAACAAAGCGGAGTTATAACGGTTTATTATATGTGACAGAAAACACAAACGCCATGTTCTCATGCAAAGTGCTTTCTAAGCAGGATCTGGGAAGTCACATGATGTTTGTGGGTGAAGTGACCGAGTCCAAGGTTTTGAGTGACGGCCCTTCCTGCACCTACGCTCACTACCACAAAGCCATCAAACCAAAATTTTAAAACAGAAGGCAGGAAGCAATCACGCTTCCTGCCTTTTCAGAGTGTCAAAGAAGCCAGACTGAGAATGCGGAAGCAATCATATATAGAAGGGAGAATCCACTATGAAAAAGATTTCGACATTGGTTTTAACGGCATTGCTTTGCTTGACTGTTTTTGCCGCCTGCAAGGATGATCATGTTCCCCAGCCTGCCTCCAATACCAATTCAACGCCTACCTCCCCTGCTCAAAAGCTGACGGAGGACGAGGCCATTACCATCGCATTGGAACACGCAAAATTGACCCGGGACGCAGTCAGCAGACTCCATGCCGAGTATGAGCTGGATGACGGCATCGCCACATGGGAAGTGGAATTTGATAAAGATCGCACCGAGTACAGCTATGAGATCCACGCCGAAACCGGTGTGATCCTCTCCTACGAAACCGATCTGGACTAAAGCCCTCCTTGTGTAAAAGCTTGCACCGCAAGGTTAATGAATTACCATTGCGGGTATGAATTGGCTTCACCATGATTTGCCTGACGGTATGAATTGTGCCGTCGGGCATTTTTTGTGGCACATCGTTAAAATCGGTGCGATGATCCTTCGACTGCGTTTCACTCCACTTAGAATGACACTTTTTCCATAACCGGATGCTTAACAAAGTAACATCACTCCCACCGGGAGCGTTTTTGGGTCACTTCGCAGTTATCTTATATTGCAAAGCATTTTTTCATATGGTATAGTAATAAAAAACCAAACAACGGAACGAAAGAGGTGTTTATATGGCCGTATTCCAATGCCAAATATGCGGTAGCACATTAGAGATCCACGACCAGCCCTTTGTAACTTGTGAGTGCTGTGGCACACAACAGACCTTGCCGAAATCAGGCAATAGCACTGCTTTGCTGGATCGAGGTTTTATGTCTCTTGAGGATGGGGAATGGGATAAAGCTGACGGTTTCTTTGAGCAATACTTAAATCAACATGCAAAAGATGCAAAGGCATACTTGGGTAAGCTGATGGCAGAATTGCAAGTTCGTCAACCTTCTGGCTTAAAAGACTGTAAACAGCCCTTTGACAGCAATAACAACTATCAAAAAGTAATGCGATTTGCAGATGCGGAGCTTCAGACAACCCTCGCAGGATATATCGCACACATTCAAACTCGTAATGAACAAGATCGCCTGGAAAGCATTTATAATCGTGCCTGCAGCTTAATTTCTGCCCAAGGGACAGAAAACGCGTTCAACGAAGCCGCTCAACTATTTGAATCCATCCCGGAGTATCGGGATGCGGCGACTTTAGCAAAAGATTGCCACGATAAAGCAGAGCTGACACGACAAGAAACCCTGCGGTTCAAGGAAGAGGAAGTACAGCGTATTGCAAAACAGAAGAAAAAAAATGTCATCACAATAGCAAGCGTTGCATGTGCTGTAATTGTATTCATCCTTCTCCTAAACACACTCATCATTCCTTTGATCAATTATCACCACGCTGTTGCACTTATGGACGCAGGTGACAAAGCAGAGGCAGCAATTGCGTTTGGCAAAAGCGGTGATTATCGGGATGCAAAAGAACAAAGTTTCCAATTGTGGAACGATGTTGCTGTGCGAGAAACCATTTCTGCCGGAAATGTTCACACCGTAGGTTTGAAAACCGACGGCACGGTGGTAGCAACAGGAAATAATGATAGAGGTCAATGCAATGTAACCGATTGGACAGATATTGTTGCCGTTTCTGCCGGAGGATGGCACACCGTTGGTCTGAAAGCCGACGGTACTGTGGTGGCAACAGGAGAAGACGATTCCGGCCAGTGTAATATATCCGGTTGGGCAGATATTGTTGCCATCTCCACTGGAGGTTGGTATACGGTAGGTCTGAAAGCCGACGGCACGGTGGTGGCAACAGGAGAAAACGATTCCGGCCAGTGTAATGTATCCGGTTGGAAAGACATTGTTGCCATTGCCGCAGGACACTGGCACACCGTTGGTCTCAAAGCCGATGGCACGGTGGTGGCAACAGGAGAAAACGAATTCGGCCAGTGTAATGTAGACGGTTGGACAGACATCGTTTCAGTTTCTGCCGGAGTTTCTCATACCGTAGCTCTCAAAGCCGATGGCACAGTGGTGGCAACAGGAAGTAATGCTGCTGGTCAGTGCGATGTAACCGGTTGGAAGGACATTGTTGCCGTTGCCGCAGGAAGCAAGCACACCGTAGCTCTCAAAACCGATGGCACTATGGTCGCTATTTGGTCAACGTATGCAGACCGGATCAATGCAGCCGTTTTAACGGACCTCATTTCCATTTCTACTAGCAACGACTATGCCGTAGGTGTGAAATCCGACGGTACTGTGGTAGCTATTGGACTAAATGAAGATGGTCGGTGCGATGTGACCGGATGGACGAACATAAAAACCCCGTAAAAACTGCAAGTCAAAGCCTCCGGCTAAGTGAAGTTGTAAGATAAAGGTAGACACATGGAAAACCACCATGTTGTCTACCTTTTCTTTGTACAACAAAAAACGCCACCTGCAAGGCGGCGTTTTTATTAGTTATGTGGATATGGTATCTTCTGGTCAGTTAACTCTAACAGATAATCAATACTAACATGATGGAACTTTGCTAACGAAACTAAAACCTGAGGCGGAATCATGCGTTCTCCACTTTCATAATAAGCATAGGTTCTTTGAGGGACATTGATTTGTTTTCCCAGTTCTGCCTGCGTTAAATCGGCATCTTCTCTTAAATTTCGAATTCTATCATATCTTTTCGCCATTTTCATCACCAACAACACTATACCCAAGAACGTTTTGTTCTATTGACTTTTTGAACATTTTGTTCTAAACTATTTCTGACTTGAAATATTTTTGTGTTTCATAGTCGCCAGTAAAATCAGCAAAGCGTGATTAGTGGAAATTACGGTACGAATTTAAGCGAAAAACGAATGAATATTTTTGTAATTTTAGCTTCCGAAAAAAACAGTTGCGACAATAATAACAAACGTTTTATTCAGCGATTACATAGGGGTGATTTATATGCATGATTTCCTTTACGATTATAGTTGCAGATCTGTTGGTGAAGGTATTAACAAATATAATATTGCAAACGAGTGGTGGGCTGAATTTGATGCCTACGACATTGACGATCCGCTTATTTACATGCAAGTAGCGGAAATTCGCAATTCGTCTGCCATGATGAACTTAAATCTCATGATCGTCGAAAATTCGGATGATGAATGTCCCGGATGCATCGTATATGCAAGAAAAAAATGATCTCTTTCAAAATTGATTACATACACGACTTGACTCAGGCCATGAACGCAGAATAATCGATATACAAAAACGGATCCACCGAATTGATGGATCCGTTTTTACTACATATTCATTTATACATTGCGGGAGGTCATAATGGAGCGGATCTGTACAGCCTTTTCCAGCTTTGTCAGCAGATCCTCCACATCACAATCTGCAGAGCCGATCTGGTTTTGCAACTGGATCAGTAACTGACGGATGGTAGCATCCTCCGGGATCGTAACCGTATCGTTGGAGAAGTGGAGTTTTTCCTCCAATGCACGCAGACGGGCATTGTAAGGCTGAGCCGCAGGCTCCATCATCACGCACTTCACCAGCTTCCGCAGGTTCAGCATATTGGCCTTGGCATTCTCCAGGCGGACATCCTGCTTGGTGTTCATAAAGAACAGCACCAGAGAAACAGCATTTACCAGAATGGCGGCAGCAAAATACCAGCCGCAGAAAGTGCCGTATTCCTTGGGATATTCACTCATGTACACAATTCCCAGCACCAATGCTACGGGAATCATCACCACAGAAACGGTAGCGGCGGCCACGCGACGGGGATCGCCCTTACTGCACATAGCATAGGTCATGGTGACCAGTTCAGCCAGGATAATGCCACCTAAGGACATAAAGTGGATGGCCCCCAGCTTGGTATCGGACAGAAGGGTGAAGAACAAAATGGCGGTTACGGCAATCGCCGCAATGCCGGTAATCAGGGCAACGGGAAGCTTCTTCATATCCAAATCCTCCAATATTTAGTTTTGTGTGCCGCACTGGGAGCAGAATTTCGCACCGTTTACCAATTCTGCACCGCAGTTAGAACATTTCTTTACAAAGGCATGACCGCACTCCAGGCAGAACTTAGCGCCGGGAGCCACAGTCTTTCCGCAGCTGGGACAGAGCATCTGACCGCAGCCGGGGCAGGAAGTCTGGCCGTCAGGAATATCGCAGCCGCAGTTTGCACAGGCATTGATCTTTCTGCCACATTCTAAGCAGAACTTTGCACCGGCAGCCAACGCAGCACCGCAGGCGGAACATTTACATTCCGGAGCAGTTTCCTTCTTTGTGGTGTCTGCACCGCACTGGGGGCAGAATTTCACGCTGGCACCGATGGAAGCGTGGCAGGAAGGACATTCCTTCTTCTCTTCCCGGGTGTTCATGACCGGATCCATGTTGCCCATGGCGTTACCCATGACACCGCCCATACCAAAGCCCATACCCATGCCCATACCGGCGCCCATCACAGCACCGGCACTGCCGGTATTGCCTGCGGCAGTATTGAGGGTATCGAAGGTTCTTTCCTGCTGATAGTTGTAACCCAAAATGTCCATTTCCGCACGCTTAGCCAATGCGGTTTTCAGCTGCTTAACAGCAGGATCATTTTCAGGGACACTAATATCGTTGACAAAGAAAGAGGCGATATGGATGCCGTACTCGGCAAATTCACCGCGAAGCTGGTCTTCCAGCTCGGAGGAGATCTCATCCAGATGGGAGTTAATCTCCAAAATGGAGATCTTGGACTTCACCAGGCAGCTAGACAGACGATCCTTAACACGGGTTACATAGAGACCGCGGAAATAGTCCGTCAGGGTCTTGCTGTTGAAGAACTGCATGGTGCCAACCAGCTTGGTCAGGAAACGGCGGGAATCCTCGATCTGGATACCAAACTGACCGAACGCACGCATAGGAACAAAGACACCGTACTTGGGATCCTGAACCTGAATCGGCGTAGTAGTACCCCACTTAATATCCAGAGCAAAGGCACGGTTAATGAACCAAACCTCTGCGGAGAAGGGGGATTTCTTGCCGAAAGGCAGGTTGATCACCTTCTGCAAAATGGGGATATTATCAGTGCTGAGGGTGTAGCGGCCGGGGCCGAATACATCCATAATCTGACCGTTTTTCACAAAAACGGCTTCCTGAGACTCGTTGACGATCAACTGAGACCAGGTTGCCAGCTCACTGCTGGGGTACTTCCAGGCAAAGATACTGGCATCGGAATTAAATTTCAAAACATCTACAACGGACATAAATGTTCCCTCACTTTTTGATTTATCGGAAATATTATACCTCTAATGCTTTATTTTGTCAATTTGCTTTGAAAAAAAGGTTTTAAAATCGTGAATTTTCTGTAAAAAAAGGTTGAATTTTATATAACCTTGTTGTATGATTAGTATATCCATACACAAAAAAGGAGATATGAAAAGATGAGTGTATTATGTCCTCAATGCGGTGCCCCTGCCGCCGACGGCGCACTGAAGTGCGAATACTGTGGTGCTACCATTCAGGCCGCACAGCCCCAGCAGCCTGTTTATCAGCAGCCTCAGCAGCCGGTATATCAGCAGCCCATTTATCAGCCCCAGGTTGTTGTGATGAACAACGAGCGTGCAAACTGGCCCATTAAGAGCAAGATTGCTGCCGCTCTGCTGGCTATCCTGATAGGTGGTATCGGTGCTCACCACTTCTATCTGGGCAAGGCAGGCAAGGGTCTTCTGTACCTGCTGTTCTGCTGGACCGGTATTCCTGCAATTGTCGGTTTGATTGAAGGCATCCTGATGTTGGTTTCCAACGACGAGAACTTCATGATCAAGTATCGTTGCAGAATCAATTGATCGCTTAAAACGCAAAATGCGGACAGATGAAAATCTGTCCGCATTTTTATTATAATGGGGATTGTTTGATTTTGGCATAACGCCGGGGATACTGCTTGGGTGTGGGGGCAATCTTTCTCAGCAGGATCACCGCATGGCAAGTGCCGTCCACGGAAAATTCCTGAACCTTCTCAAGCTTTAGCCCCAGTGTCTTGATAGCCTTTTGGGATTGGGCCAATTCCTCTTTGGCCGCAGAACCCTTCATAGCCAGCACCGCACCGCCCACCTTCACATAAGGTGCGGTCAGCTCCAGCAAAATCGGCAATCTTGCCACAGCACGGCTGGTGGCAAAATCGTATTGCTCACGACGGGTTTCCACGGCTTCTTCCGCCCGTGCAGTCACACATTCTGCCTCTACACCCAGAGTCGGGAGAATAGTTTGCAGCCAATTCATTCGTTTTCCCAGGGAGTCCAGCAGTGTCAGCTTCATTTCCGGGCAGGCAATTTTCAGAGGCACACCGGGAAATCCGGCACCGCATCCCACATCGATCACCCGTTTTCCCGACAGATCCTGCACCGATAAAACCGTCAGGCTGTCAAGCAAATGGAGTTTTGCAACCTGCTGAGGTTCGGTGATGGCAGTCAGGTTCATGACCTTATTCTGCTCCACCACTGCATGACCGAAGGCACACAAAGTATCCTGGGTTTCTTCGCTGAGGGAAAGGGAAATCTCCGGAAGCCCCGCTTGCAGCGTCGTTTTCATCATGGCTCCGTTGCCTCCGTGGGGGTAATAATATCCCGGATATTTTCATGATTTTCATCCATAGGATCAAATTGGCTCTTCTGTTCCTCGGCATCCTCAAACCGGGCAACCTCCTGAATATGCCAGCTTACCAGCAGGTCTGTCAGTTCGGTATCCGCAGTCTTAGCCTTTTCGCCCAGGAACTGATTGTAGGTTTCCATATCATCCAGCACACGCTGGGAAGTTCCACTGATCAGGCGATTCAAAATCGCCTCGCTTTCCCCACTGCCAATAGCCGCCAAAGCATTATAGCAGTTACGGTACGCCATCAGGTAGCCGGAATATACATATTCCGCAGAGGAATTGGCCGTGCAGGACAAAAATGCACTAAAATCCGCCTCTGCATCGGAGTAGACACACATTCTGTGTGCCATTTCATGACACACCGCAAAAGGCATACCCACTGCCGGCACATTGGGATTGACCGCAGATTCACCGGTAAGGCCTACGGTTTTGCCCGTCATACCTTCATAATTTTCCGTAAAGCCCAGGGTCTTGACCGGCAGTGTATTGCCGGAGAATACGGAAAAGCTCCGCTCATATACCAAAGTATTAAAGCCATCGGGAGCCAGTGCGTTCAAAGTTTCCAGATCACTGCCCTTGACTGTGCCGTCGGGGTTACGGGAAACCTTGGCAGCATAAAGATTGGCTTCATCCCGATAATACAGGGCGGCTCTTTCCAAATAGTCCATGGAGTAGGCCTTCACTTCCATACGAATATCCTCCGCCAAAGGACCGGCATAGGCATTCAGGCCGTAAATACCGGTATTAAGCAGGGAAAAACCGTAATAGACCGCCAGCACCCAGCCAAACCACTGCACCGGGTTCCACCTGAGTACAAACATCAACACAATGCTGGCCACAAACAAAACCACGCCGAAAATCAGCAGTGTCTGCCACAGACAGCCGGCAAAATCCTTGCTCCATGCGGCAAAATAATCCATGACGATTCGGTCAATATAGGGATAAACCATATCGATCAGTTCCACATGGGTCTGGGCGAAAGCAACCAGCCCCCAGCTGACCAAAGTGATCAGTCCGGCAATCAGATAACCACGCCAATATTTCAAAAGGAATCCCTCCTCACTTAGGTTCTCACCTGCGGAATCTTACTTCCGCATAACATATCACAATACAGTATAACACATTTTTTCCGCTTTGTCTGCCCCTATTTTTTTAAATTTATAATTTTGTGGAATTTTATTGAAAAAAACGAGAAAATGTGTTATTTTACAAGAAGTATGTATGACCTATATACAGAAAAACTCACGGTTTTAAAAAGGGGAGAAAAATTATGGAAAAGGAATATCGCTGTAAAAATTGCGGTGGCAATCTGATCATGCAGAGCAATCTGCGTACTGCCCGTTGCGATTCCTGCGATACGCTGTTTGAAATCGACGACAACCGCACCAAATTCGTCAATCCATACACCCAGGCTGACGACGCCTGGAGCAGAAAGGATTTTGACGAAGCGATCAAGTATTATGAGCAGATCGTTGCAGAGGACAACACCCAGTCGGAAGCACATTGGGGCATCGCCCTTTGCCGCTACGGTATTGCCTACGAACTGGATCCCATCAAGCTGATCAAAATGCCTACCTGCAACCGTATCAACCGGGATTCCATCCTCAATGACAAAAACTATCTTTCCGCCATTAAGTATGCCGGCGACGAAGCACGGAAGATCTACCAGCAAAGAGCAGAGGAAATTGACAAGATCTCCCGAGATTTCCTGAAGATCGTCGATAAGGAAGAGCCTTACGACGTGTTCATTTCCTACAAGCGTACCGATGCAGACGGCCGCCGCACTGCCGACAGTATGCATGCCATGAAGCTGTATCTGTTCCTGCGTGATAACGGCATCCGCACCTTCTTCGCCGAGCAGACCTTACGGGATGTGAGCGGTGAAAAATACGAGCCCTATATTTTTGCGGCATTGAACTCTGCCCGGGTCATGGTGCTGGTAGGTAGCTGCAAGGCTCATGTGGAAGCCACCTGGGTCAAGAACGAATGGCATCGTTTCATGAAGCTGACCGAAAACGATCCCAAAAAGGTTCTGATTCCCGCATATCTCGGTGACGATGTATACGATATTTTCCCCCAGGAATTGCTGTCTATTCAGGCCTGTGACATGAAAAGCCCGGTTTTCCGTGAGGAAATCACAGAAAACATCAAGAAAAAGCTGGAAGGTAAAGTTGTTCCCAAAGCCGGTAAAGGTTTGGAAGAACGCTACGCCTCCCCCGACGTGGTGGAAAAGCTGGTGCAGGAGCTGGATTGTGATCCTCAGTTTGCCGTGGATGCACTGGTGCGTTTCCAGGGCAAGGCATCAGAAGCCAGAAAATTCATTCAAAACGATCCTGCCTATCAAAAAGCACTGTGGCACTGTGCGGTGTGTGGCACTACCAACACCCATGATGTCTGCCGCAATGCCGAATGTGCGCTACCCAAATCCGAATCCCTGCGTGCTGATCGGATGCGAAAGGAAGAAGAGGATAAGAAAAGACGGCAGAGTTATGCTTATAAGCAGAAGCGGCTGAGTATCTTAAAGACTGCTGGTGCGATTATCGGCGTCCTGGCCGTTTTGGCGGCACTGATCTTCGGATTGATCATCCCCTATTTGGTCACCCCCAATTTGGAAAACCCGGATCTGTACACACCGGACATTGTCAAAGCCTATTGTGCTACCAAGGATTCCTCCACTTCCTATGAACAAAACAAATGGGAATACATCTTTACCATTCTATCCTGTGACCAGGATGGCAACATTACCGCCTCCAAAGAAATTGTCCATAACAATGTTTACGGAAAATACAATTTGACCGGTAAAATTACATCCAAAAAGAACAACGGCAAAATCACCATTGAATTCCAGGCTCAGCCCTGGGTGATCGAGCTGGCAGATTTCGAGCGAAAGGAAACCTTCACCGCCACGATCTCCAAGGATCACACCCAGCTTTCCGGTGATTCCATCACCTATTCCGCCGGCGGTGATGAGCAATATAATATCGCAACCGCCGCTGACCTGCAAAAGCTGGTCAATTCCGACGGTTTGTTCCTGATGAAGAACGATATTGATCTGACCGGCAGCAGCTTCACCCCCATCGAAGGCTTCACCGGCATCCTCATCGGCAACGGCTATACCATTCAAGGTTTGGAAATTGATGCCTCCAACGGCAATGTGGGCTTCTTCGCCACATTGGGCGGCATTGTCAATAACCTGAATTTTGAAAACGCCAAGATCACCGTTTCCGGTCGCCAGGAGAATGTGGGCATTCTCTGCGGCACTCTGGATGGCGGTATGGCTATGAATGTGACCACCTCCGGTTCTGTAAGTGCCGACACCGGCACCAATGTAGGCGGTATGATCGGCAAGGTGGCCAACCTTGGATCGTACAGCCTGACCGGTCTCCAAAACAGTGCAACCGTAGAAGGCATGGAGCGAGTCGGCGGTGTGATCGGCGGTGTGTCCGACATCCACGACAAGTATCAGAACTTCTGTGTAGACCTGCACAATATGGAGAACACCGGTGCGATTCAGGGTGCTGCCAATGTGGGCGGCATCGTTGGTCACCTGGAAATCTATACCGCCGGTAACAATACCATTAAATTGAACGCTTCCGGCCTGCATAATACCGGTGATATTACTGGTGAATCCTATGTGGGCGGTATCTTCGGCTATGCCGCAGCAGATGACCTCACATCTGTCATGCAGGATTGCTCCAGCAAGAGTGCCATCACCGCAGAAGCCTATGCAGGCTGTATTGCCGGTGCCACCAAAAACATCATCGTGAACAACTGTTCCAACGCCGGCTCTACCCTGACCGCTACCGGCCAGGTGGTGGTAGATGGCGAAAAGTATGCCTATGTGGGCGGTTTTGTGGGACACGGTTATGTTGCAAACAACTGTACCAATGAAGTGACCATCAGCTACACCGGCACCGGTCGTTATGTAGGCGGTATCTTCGGCTTGCAAAGTGCCACAGGCGACTATTCCATGACATCCCTGAAAAACAACGCCCCCATTTCCGGATATAGCTATGTGGGCGGCATTTTCGGTAGTGTCATAAACCAAAGCGATACCTATAAGGACTTTACTTTGGAATTGACAAAATTCGAAAACACCGCATCCGTTACAGGCAGTTCCCAATATGTAGGCGGTATCATCGGTCATTTGGATATATATTCTGCAGGCAATAATTGCACGAAATTGAATGCCACCGTTATGACTAATACCGGTGATGTTTCCGGCGACCACTTCGTGGGTGGTATCTTTGGATACGCCAACTCAGACAGCATCGAATCGGTCATTCAGGATTGCAGCAACAGTTCTGCCATCTCTGCCCAGTATTATGTGGGTTGTATCGCTGGTCATGCGGGCAATATCAACATCAATGACTGCACCAACGAAGGCTCTACCCTCACCGCCACCGGTCAGTTTACAGAGGATGGTAATAAATATGCCTATGTTGGTGGCTTTGCAGGTTATGCCTTCTGTGCCAACAACTGTACCAACGAGGTGGCCATCAACTATACCGGCAACGGCTACTATGTGGGCGGCATCATCGGTTGTACCAAAAATGCAGGCAGTTACTCCATGTCCGATCTGAAAAATAATGCCCCCATCTCCGGCTATGCCTATGTTGGCGGTATTTATGGTTGCATTTTGAATCGTTCGGATTCTTATAAGGACTTTACTGTTGAGATAAATAATTTTGAAAATACTGCCAAAATCTACGGCAGTTCTCAGTATGTAGGCGGCATCATCGGTTATTTCGAGGCCTCTTCTGCCGGCAACGACACAATCACTTTGTATGGCTCTGAATTGGTAAACTCCGGCTCTGTTTCCGGCGTTTCCAATGTTGGCCAGCTCTTCGGCTCTGTATCTACCGACTCCGGTAATTCCTCCCTGAGCGACTGTGAAACCCTAAACGGCTCCGTTTCCGGAAAAATTTAAAACTACACAATCAAGCCTCCGGCTAAGCCGGAGGCTTGATTAAGCCCTATAAGGGCATTTTACAGACATTTGCCCCTAAAGGGGCCCCGAAAGGTTTGCAGACCGCATTTCTTTTACGGGCTACCCCTTAAGGGGCTTTCTTTATGCCTTCTGGTCCGCACTACCCGTAAACGGGTCGACATATTCCTTGATGCTCATTTGATCGGCTATTTGATCTTCTTGTAGTTGGTTCTTGATATACTCTTGTATTTGCTTTTTATTCCTGCCTACCGTGTCCACATAATATCCTCTGGCCCAGAAATGTCTGTTGCCATATTTATACTTTAGATTCGCATGTCTGTCGAAGATCATTAGGCTACTCTTACCTTTTAGATATCCCATTATTTGTGATACGCTATACTCGGGCGGTATACTTAGGAGCATATGTACATGGTCGGGGCACATATATGCCTCTATGATTTCGACACCTTTCTGTTGGCATAACTGTCACAGTATTTTCCCTATATCTGCTTGTATTTCTTTAAAGACAACCATCCTTCGAAACTTTGGAGCAAACACGATATGGTATTGACATCTCCATGTGGTATGGTCTAAACTATTTATATCTTTTTCTTTCACGATAAAGACCTCCTCATTATGTTAGTTGTGTGGTCGGCAAACCACTTCTACTATAATGAGGAGCTTTTTTCTTGTCTACTTTTTTCCTCGCTAAAAGCTATTATTTCCCCCCTGCATAGCAGGGGGGTACTTTGGCATGGCCAAGTAAAAGCAGGTCCGCCCACGCAGACCTGCTTTTTATCACAAATGGCTATCGGATACACTCTGACGCCCGGGTGACGACGAGGGCGACGGAAATGGGTAGAAATAGTTGCAAATGGATCTGGCTGGGCTGAAAGAAACAAAAAATACCCCTTGGG
>JAZRRA010000139.1:0-17807 GCA_045650305.1 Faecousia sp. | reverse complement strand
CGTTTTGGATGGACTTGACCCACTGGATTCCGCCTACCACATCACGGCTGCCCAGCAGCATACCGCACATTGCCAGCTCTACAACGCCGTTTGCATTGGCACCGGGGGTATTGAACACTACGATACCCTCATCTGCACAGCGAGTCAGCGGGATATTATTCACGCCGGCACCGGCACGGGATACCGCCAGCAATTTATTGGAAAACTCCATATCATGCATAGCCGCACTGCGAACCATAATGGCGTCGGCCTGCTCCGGCGTTTCCGCTGTCTGATAATTCTGCGTCCAAAGGTCTGTTCCTTTTTTGGAAATGGGGTTTAAATACTGGATCTGATACATAGTTTCATCCTCTTATCTGTTCTTTTTCTCAAATTCTGCCATAAAGTCCACCAGTGCCTGAACACCCTCTGTGGGCATAGCGTTATAAATGCTGGCACGCATACCGCCAACACTGCGGTGACCCTTCAAATTCATAAGACCGGCGGCAGATGCCTCCTTGACAAACTTAGCCTCCATATCCTTGTCACCGATGACAAAGGGAACATTCATCAAGGAACGGTCCTTCTTCTCTAGTGTTCCGCGGAACAGCTCACTGCTGTCCAGATAATCATAAAGGATCTTGGCTTTGTTTTCATTATGTGCCTGGATTGCCTCAAGACCACCCAGTTTCTTCAGCCACTTAAAGACCTTGCCACAGATATAGATGCCATAAGCAGGGGGTGTATTATACATAGAACCGTTATCGGCAAATGTCTTGTAGGTCAGCATGGTAGGCGTACCGGGAAGCACATCCTCCCGGATCAGATCCTCCCGAATCACACCGATCACAACACCGGCAGGACCGATATTCTTCTGCACACCGCCATAGAGCATACCGTAATCCGTCACATTCACCGGCTCAGACAAGAAACAAGAGGATACATCGGATACCAGCAGCTTACCCTTGGTGTTGGGCAGAGTCTTAAACTTCGTACCGTAAAAGGTATTGTACTCACAGATATACACATAGTCTGCATTCTCGCTGATAGGCAGATCGGAGCAATCGGGAATGTAAGAAAAAGTCTTATCCGCAGAAGAGGCAATGGCGTTAGCTGTGCCGTACTTTGCTGCCTCCGCACAAGCCTTCTTTGCCCACATGCCGGTGATAATATAATCAGCAACACGGTTTTGCATCAGGTTCATGGGAACCATGGCAAACTGCTGGGATGCACCGCCCTGCATGAACAAAACCTTATAGTTATCGGGAATCCCCATCAAATCCCGCAGATCCTGCTCAGCGGCATCAATGATAGCCTGATAAGCATCACTGCGGTGGCTCATTTCCATAACGGACATACCCGTTCCCTGATAATCCAACATCTCCTGAGCGGCCTCGATCAGCACCTCTTCCGGCAACACAGCGGGGCCTGCTGAAAAATTATATACTCTTGCCATTTGCAATATCCTCCTTCGGTGTACGCCACCGTTTCGTGTCTTTACAGGGCGTACAAATGTTTTTATTATAGTATCATTTTATTTGCCAAATTACAATAGCAAATTTACTTTTCAGCGAATTACTCATTTTATCATCCCATACGCCTTCCATTTTGGACATTTTCAACATCACTTCAGTTTTACCATATCATTTCTACCCCAAATTGGGTCATCCACTGATGGATTTGCAGGATATAAGCCATGGTTTGCGGCACTTGCATGAGCTGTCCGTACCAGGGTGTTTGATACTGTCCCTGCAAGAGTTTTTCCACCGCAACCGGGTCCACAAAATTCCAGATCGGCAATTGTTTTTGACAAAGCAATTGTTTCAGTTTTGCCCCCACCAATTCTCTGTATGTGGGATCCCAGGTTTTGGGATAGGGACTTTTCTTTCTATACAAAACCTCCTGGGGCAAATACTCCTGCATGGCATACCGCAAAAGCCCTTTTTCCCTCCCCCGATAGTCCTTAAACTCCCAGGGTACGGCATACAGATACTCCGCGATTCGATAATCGCAAAACGGTACTCGCACTTCCAGTCCGGAATACATACTCATTCTGTCTTTTCTATCCAGAAGGGTCTGCATAAACCATCGGAAATTCAGATTGACCATTTCCTTCATACGCCGCTCCTGCCGGGAGGTGCCGGGAAGAATGTCACTTTCCGCTATGGTCTTTTGATATTGATCATTTACAAAGTCCTCTCCCCGGATCTTCTGCCGCAGAACGGGATGAAGGAAGGATATTCGCAGTTCTGTATTCTGAGCCCAGGGAAAACCGTAGGCATCCCGTATCTCCGGGTCCCGATACCAGGGGTATCCACCAAAAATCTCATCGGCACATTCCCCGGATAGTGCCATTTTTACCTTCCTTCGGATCCGCTTGCAAAATGCCAAAAGCGAGCTGTCCACATCCGCCATTCCCGGCAAATCCCTGGCAAAAGTCGCCTCCTCCAAAGATTCTGACAATTCCTCCGGGGAAAGCACCGTCCAGGTATGGTCGCTGTTTAAGTAAGACTGCATAATGGAAATATAGCGGTTATCCGAATCCGGTTGAAATTTCCCCGGCACAAAATACCGCTCATTGTCCTCATAGTCCACAGAGAAAGTTTGCAAAGGTTCTTTTTGTTCCCTGGCACATACCGCACTGATCAGGCTGGAATCCAATCCTCCCGATAAAAACGTCCCCAAGGGTACATCCGATACCATTTGCCGTTTGATGGCATCTGTTACCAGGTATCGCACATACTGTGCCGTTTCCTCAAAGCTTTCAGTATGCTCTCTGTCTAATAGCTTCCAATACCGGGATATTTCCAATCTTCCATCCCCATACCAACCGTATGTTCCCGGTTCCAGTTCCCGAATACCGTGAAATACACCACTTCCCGGAATCCGTCCCGGCCCTAAGAGCAAAAGCCCGGCTGCACCTTCTTCGTCCAGTTTTGGTTTTACATAAGGACAGGCAAGAATGGTTTTGATCTCCGAGGCAAATAAGAAACCTTCCCCCGTTTGGCAATAGAAAACCGGTTTTACCCCAATTCTGTCCCGTGCGATAAAAAGCCGTTTTTTCACCTTCTGCCATACCGCAAAACCAAATATCCCATTAAATTTTTCCAGGCATCCTTCCCGCCATTGGGCAAAGGCATGCAACACGACTTCCGTGTCGGAATGACCCTGAAAGCTATGTCCCAGGGATTTCAATTCTTTACGGATCTCCTCTGTATTGTATAGCTCCCCATTGTAAACAAGGGTATAACATTCCCCTGCACAACAAAGCTCCATTGGCTGTGCTCCTCCCACCGGGTCCACAATGGCAAGACGGCTATGAAGCAAAACACAGTCCGAACAGCAGGCTATGCCGCTGTCATCCGGCCCCCGTCGGGACATGGTTTTCTCCATTGCTTCCAAAACCGCTTTGTCATATCCCAGCCTGACAAGACCTGCAATTGCACACATCCTGAAATCAGCTCCTTTCTATCCCTTTATCTTATGCCGCCTTCCAATTTCTGTTCACCTTTTTTCCATTTTCACATAACATATCACTGAAAGGAGAGGATGCCTATGTCGACAATCGGCTATATACAAGTCAACACTTTTACAAGTGACTCCAGAATTCCACTCAAGGATGTGGCGGTGGCTGTCACAGACAGCCAAAATACCCCTATGGCTTTGCGACTGACCAATCGTAACGGTCAGTTGGATGCCCCTATTTCCATCGATGTGCCTGACCTTTCTGCCAGCCAGTCACCCGGTAGCGGTGTGATCCCCTACACAACTGTCAACCTCTATGCACGAACGGAAAATTACGAGGAAATTGAAGTGAAAAATGTACAGATTTTTGCAGATACCCTGACTGTCCAGGATTTGAAATTGATTCCCCTTTCCGAACTACCGGAATACTGGAATCAGGCAGAAATTTTCGATACATCCAGGCAAAATCTCTAAAGGAGGATGCTATGCCCACCGTAACACCCTATATTCCTCAGTACATCACAGTACATTTGGGCTCTCCCTCATCCAACCGGGCCAATGTGACCGTTCCCTTTGCCGACTATGTAAAAAATTCCGCATCCAGCGAAATATATCCCACTTGGGACGAAGATGCACTGCGAGCCAATATCCTGGCCATTGTTTCCTACGCACTCAATCGGATATATACGGAATTTTACCGTAGTCGCGGTTACGATTTTGACATAACCAATGACACAGCTTACGATCAGGCCTTTAACAGTGGTCGAAGTTACTTTGAAAACATTTCGGAACTTGTGGATGAGCTGTTTAACGACTATCTCCGTCGCCCCGGATTTGTTGAGCCTTTGGCGGCGAAATTCTGTAACGGAACGACCGTCACCTGCGAAGGGTTAAGTCAATGGGGCAGTCAAAATCTGGCACAGCAAGGTTATTCCTACGACCGGATCCTCCGCAGCTACTACGGAAATGTGGAGATCGTCCCCAACGCCCCCATTCGCGGCAATACTGCCTCCTACCCCGGCTCTCCCCTGCGTCCGGGCAGTACCGGCCCCAGTGTCGTGGTCTTGCAGGTTTCCCTGAACCGCATTTCCCAAAATTATCCGGCCATTCCCAAGATCCCCACCGTAGACGGCATCTTTGGAAGCCGGACAGAAGCCGCCGTACGAGCATACCAGCAGATATTCGGGCTAACCCCCGACGGGATCGTCGGGTCTGCCACATGGTACAGCATCGTCAGGCTCTATACCGCTGTTACCAGGCTTTCGGAACTGCGAAGCCAGGGGCAACAGTTTTACGCCATTAACTGGTCACCGCCAACGGTTTTGCAGGTTGGCAACACCGGTGAAAAAGTCAGACAGCTTCAATACATGCTGTCTGTGCTGTCTAACTATATCTCCGACATCCCGCCCATCACCGTAGATGGAACATACGGACCGGCTACCCGTGCCGCAGTTTTGGCATTTCAGCGAAGGTATCAGCTTCCGGAAACCGGCACTGTGGGGCAAACAACCTGGGATACACTGTACGATCAATATTCCGGCATTGAAAACACCACCCTTCGCTCCGCAGAACGATTCCCATCCGGTCAAAGAAACGCCGCCGTTACAGCATCTGCCACGCAACGCAATCGCAATTCCATGACACAAACACGAAACGGCGGCTATTCCCAAACAACGGTCATGGATCAATTTCCCGGGCGTGACCTGACCGTCGGTATGCAAGACCCGGTAAAGCAGGAGGTAGTCAGATGAGACCCCCAGAATCCTTTATTGCACAACCCATTCGCAGTTTACAAACCATGTTACGGGTCATCGCAGAGGATGACCGCTGTTTTATCACGGTAGTCCCCGACGGCATCTACGGCCCTACCACCATGGCAGCCGTCACCGAAATTCAGCGGCAGGAAAAATTACCATTAACTGGTATTACCGACGAAGAAACATGGAACCGGATCGTAAGCCGCTACGAAAATGCGATCATCCGTGTAGGCAAGGCAGAGCCGATTGAGATCATCATGGATCCGGGGCAAGTTTTTCGTCTGGGAGATCAAGGGCCTTATATCTATTTGACACAAAGCATCCTGATTTGGCTTTCTCAGGATCAGGATATTCCCCAACCTGATCATACCGGCATTTTCGATGAAGAAACAGAAAATGCCCTTATGGCATTTCAAAAATTGGCCGGTCTGCCCCAAACCGGCGAACTGGACAAAGTGACATGGAAGCATTTATCCCGTCATTTTACCCTGAACGCTCATCATAACAGCCAAAAAAATATAATTCGTAATACAATTCCTGAATAAAAGCTTAAATTTTTTAAAACAAATGAAGAATATACTTGATTCAGCGAAAAAATGGTTTATAATAAGAGCAGTGTACACACGGAGGAATGGATATGATCATAAAAGACTGGAAAAAGGAGATCTTCACTATACCGAACATGCTCAGTCTGTTTCGGCTTATGCTGATCCCACTGTATATATCCATATATTTGAACGCCCGCGATGCGACTGACTATTATTTAGCCGCCGGCATTTTGGCCGTTTCCTGCTTAACCGACCTGATCGACGGACAGATCGCCCGTCGGTTCAATATGATCTCCACAGTCGGTAAAGTTCTGGATCCCTTTGCAGACAAGGTTACACAATTTACCTTGGTCGTCTGCCTGGCAATTCGGTACTGCATTTTGTGGGTTTTGGTAGGTCTTATCTTTATCAAAGAGATCTTCCAGCTTACCGCCGGTATCATCCGCTTCAAAAAAGGCCGTATGCTGAAAGGTGCTCAGCTTTCCGGAAAGATCTGCACCACGGTTTTGTTTTTAAGTTTGATCATTTTGGTCATGCTACCGGATATTCCCCAGGAAGCGGTTATCTGGATCACCGTGATCGACACCTTCTTCCTCCTTTTGGCATTTGCCGATTACTGCATCGTCTATCTTAGAAAAGGCTCCAAATTCCAGTTGTTGGAAGATAACACCAATTCATAAAAAAACAGCAAAGCGATCTTCTCGCTTTGCTGTTTTTATTATTTCTTACCCTTAATAAGACGCCAGAAAAAATGTCTGACCGGACGGAATATCCGATTCCGGAAAAACATACGAACCGGCATGGTCTTGGTCATGACACGGCCGTAAAACCGCCAAAATTTGGTATCCACATGGATCAAATGACCATTATGGCTCACATGGGTCACCAAACCGATCATGCTTTCACGGGGAACTACGGCATCCTTGCGATCACAGTTATCTCCCAATGTCTGCAAATTCTTTTCATCCAAATAGCAGATTCTGTGGGTAATTTCCTTACCGTCTGCACGGCGGAAAGTCACAATATCCCCCAACATCAATTCTCTGGAAGGATGGACCATCCGAACAAAATCATGATCTGCCCGCAAAAGAGGCCACATACTGATTCCTCGGGTGTGCATCACAACGGGAACATCCGTTTCGGTCAGGGATTCCCACATTTCCATGGTGATGGTCTGGTATTGGATCTCCTCTTGTTTTGCCGCCATTGTTTCATCTCCTTTATGCCGTCTTACGGTCTTTCATTTCCTTTCGCAGGTAACCGGGCAAGATCCGTTTGAGATAGCCAACGCCATAACAGACAAGTGCCAGTCCACCACTGTATAACACCATATAAAGCATATATTTGTAATTATAAGCACCGGTAATATAGTAGGTCGGTGGGAACATAAGCTGAATCCATTGTAATTGCGGCAGATCAAAAAACACCGGACACACTACAAGCATCACAAGTGCCAGCACCGGGATCAAAACAGCCAGGATTCTGCCACCGCCAAAGACAGCACGCAAAGCCATGCCAAACAACCCACAGCACACACTATACAGCACAAACAACAAAAGTTCCTGCCACAGTTTAACACTTAATCCCGCAGAAATCAAGGCAATCAATACAAAAAACAAAATATTTACCGAAGAAATCAATTGATAACCCATTTCTCCGTATATGCGTTGCCGTTCCGGCATCAGGGAGAAAATGCCTCTTTGCAGATCCTTCTGATAATACATGGCTGTTACCACAGCACCGATGGCAGAAAGGATCGCCAGCATGCCCCGAAGCGGTGTGGTCAGATAATTGCCGGATTCCTCCCGGCGATTGCCGTGAATATCATAAAATGCAAACAGTTCCCCCGACACTCCGGTTTTTTCCAGGTAAGCCAGAAGTTCTGCTTCGGACGCATCTTCCATTTGGGGCAGATTTTCCTTTGCATGACCGATATACATCTGCTTGGCCACCCGTTCAAATACCGCAGAGGATAACTTTTCCCTTGCCAATCGCAAAGCAATCGTCTGCTCCCGTTCCACGATCTGCAAAAATCCGCCCTTATCCTTATCTTCTGCGTAGGCTTGAATTTTCCCTCCCATATCATCCGGAAAAATCCAGGCTCCGTCGGCTTTACCGGCCTTCACCTCTTCCAGAGCCCGCTCCGGTGTCGCCTCCCGGAAGGAAATCACGATAGCCTCATCCTTCAGTTGAGCAACAATACCGGCTGTCACCGGATCCTGAGGGTTCTCACGACCAAGTACTATGGTCACAATGCCGCTGGGTTGTTGTGCAACCCATTGAAACACAACGACCATCACGGGAATCAGCAGCAGAAGGCCAATATAGGTGATTTTCTTATAAAGCCGCTTATTCAGCAACAGAAACCACAAGCACAGTCGTTTCATAGCCGTATCCCCTTTCTACCGCCAAGACGGAACTGCCGCAAAAGGACGGAAAACAAAACCGCCGCCATACCGATGAGTATTAAGGGCAGAATCTGCGTGGTGGTTTTACTCCCGGAAATCAGGCCGGCAATATGATCTCTTGCCATGGCCGCCGGCAGAAAACGGGATATTTTCTGCACAGATACGGGGAAAAAGTAGGTCGGATACATACAGCCGGACACAAAGCACATGGCTACTGCCACAGTCAGCTGAAGCAGAACACCGCTAAGCAGATCCGAGGTCAAATGATAGATCAAATAGCTGATTGCACAAAGGCAGAACACCGCCGGCAATACATACATGAAAGCAGAAATCGCCCCCTGCGTTAATATCAGAACCGGCACACCGATGGTCACCGTCAACCATAGCATATAGGCAGCCACTTCGCACAGCACCTGACAAACGGAGCCCACCTTTTTACTTTTCAATAATTGCTGCAAAGAATATTCGTCTTTCACAAGCACTGCCACAAAGGGCAATGTCATAAAGGATATAAACACCACGCACAGGCCGCTGATCAAATACTCCTGAAAACTCAGGCCATTGGAGATACCCAACTCCTCCACTGTATAAACCTGGGCCCGTTCCATAATCCGCAATGCATACTCCATGGCAATTTCATTGGTTTTATCATAGGAAAGGTCATCCCGACCGTTTTCAGCCAGCACATCTCCCAATGCAAAAGCCCCCTGCTCTGCCGTCAGGATCATATTGGCCAGTGCGGAGGTAAGCTCGTCTTTGATCAAAGAGATGATATTTTCACTGCCTGCGGCACTGACAAAACGCAGAGGCAAAATTGTTCCGCCCATAGCATTGTCCATAAAGCCGTCGGGAAACACCAAATAGGCTCCGATCTCCCCCCGTTCCAGAGCCGCCTTCGCATCAGGCTCCTCCATGGCCAAAAACTCCACAGAAACATTGGAACTATCCATGGATTGCAGTGCCTGAAATCCCAAATCCAGGAGCCGCTCATTGGTGGTTCCCACCATGGCCACGGAGATCTTTTCAAATTTGGCAGGATTAGACCATTGGCTATTAAGGCTTTGATATACCAAATAGATACCACCCAGAAACAATCCCATGATCAACAGAACCACCGGTATGATCCGGCCTATTCGTTTGAATTGAATAATAAAATACTTTCCCATATTACAACTGATCCACCAGGTGCTTCAAGTCACCGGTATAAGTGTAGGGTTTCAGCACGCCCTCTTTCATAATATACAGCTGATCGCACAATTCAAGTTCCATCGCATCATGGGTGGTTAAAAGCAGCAATCCACCGGCTTCTTTATACTTGCATAGGTATCTGCCAATATCCTCTTTACCAGACAGATCCAAGGCTGCCGTAGGCTCATCCAACAACAAAATAGGCGGCTTTTTCGCCATGGCACAACCGATGGAAAGCCGTTTTTTCATGCCGCCGGACATTTTCCGAACGGGTACTTTCAAAAAACTGTCAACGCCCAAAAGTCGCAACACACCGGTTTCCAGTTCCTGCTTCAGTTCATCCCTTTGATACCACAAAAGCAGATTATCCCAGGCAGTCAACTCCTCGATCAGGGGTGTACCCTGAGGAACATATCCCACCAACGCACTGCGTCTTTTTCTGTTTTGAAATAAGTCCTCACCGTCAAAAAGAAACTGCCCCCGATCCCGTTCCAGCACACCCGCCAAAATCGACAAGAATGTTGATTTGCCACAGCCGTTGGCACCGATAATGCCAATGCAACTGCCGCCTTCAACGGTCAGGGAAATATCCTTTAGTACTTCTTTTTTTCCGTAGTTTTTCGCCACCTGCTTAATTTCAACTCGCATAACAAAACTCCGTATATTAGATTGATGCCGATCATATTCATGCCGGCATCAATCAAAATTCATATGATTACAGAGGAATCGTCAGGCCGGAATATCCCAACAAAAACAGAAGTTCTGCAGGTACACCGGCTTGTGCCAACCGCTCTATCAGTTTATCCTGGAAGGCATCCTGATCTATCTCAGACGACCACTGATCCATCTGTGCAGAATCCATGCCATCCACAGAATCCTTAGGGATCTGAATTGCATCAGGCTCTGTGACTTCACCGGAAATTTCCAAAGTTACAAATTCCATTCCCATCGCCTTCAGGGTGATGGCAGTCACATTGTCTTGGGCCGTACCGGATGTCTTGATTTCCACAACGAACATGCCTATGATCGCCTGGGCAGAAGGATCCATATTTTCCGTCATAGCCTCAATCAATGCTTCCTGAGGTGTGACAGAAATAGTACCGGTGGCAAATTCCGCCTTTTGGTCATAATTCGTATATTCCAGCTTCAGGTACTTTTCATCCTGATAATAGACATAATAGGTAGCATCCAGCGTATCCTTTTCTTTGCCACTACCCAGGATACGAACCTCATCTGTCAATCTGGTTTCCCAAGCGATCTCTTCTTCATCACGGACAGTTACATAGTAAATAACGTCCTGGTTTTCTCCATTATCGACAGCACCCAGCAAATGTCCAACGACCTGATTTTGACCGTCCAGATAGGTATGCAGGTACAATACATTCCCCTCTTCCGGGTCGATCTTTTCCAAACTCTGTTCCAAAGATGCGATACCTTCATCCATCTTGTTCAGAAATTCGTTGTAAAGATCTGTTTCTTCACCAAGGGCGGTTTGCAGAGATTGCACATATTCCCGTACCGTTGCATCTTCCTTCAAATTCTTAAAAATTTGAATCAGTGTCTTACAGAGTTCTTCTTCGGACATTTCTGCCTTTAATACGATCAGTTCCTGACTGATGTCTTCCACTTCTACGGTTTCCTGTGCCTGCTCAATGTTGGAAAATGCATTCAAGAAGGTTTCCACCTGGGGCATGACAACCGTATTGACCTCTTCCATAGAAGGAATCAGTGCTTCCCCACCGGCAGCCAAAATCCCAGCCGAACCGGAATTTTGAATTTGGCTGTTGAGATCAAAATACAGTGCCTGCTTGTTCATATCCGGAACCATCAGCCACATTTCCAGATTCTCTTTGTCCATAATATACTGTGCTGATGTAAGATCCGTATCCCCCAATACCACTTCCATATCCATGGAGGTCATACCACCGGTATTGGAAACATCGTATTGAATACCAAATTGGGACAGCCACTGCAAATCCATATCAGAAGATAGCATAGCCAAAAGCATATCCCCTAAAATAACACGCACTTCGCCCTCATAGCCCATATCTTCATTGGCCATGCTGAACCAGCCGTCCATTGCGTCGCTCATGGAATTCAACTGGCTACTGACATAATCTTTATTGACCTGAACAAACAATTCCTCCGGAGTCAGGGAAGTTTCCGTCTCCACCTTGGCAGGAGGCTTTAAGAAAAATATCAACAAAACCACAGCCGCAACCAAAACAAGACTTGCAGCAACCAATCCGGGGATCAGCCATTTATTATTTCTGGGCGTAGTTTGCCCCTCTGTATTCAAAACAATACTTGGTTCAAATCGAACCTCGTCCGCACAATTGGGAACATCATTTTCTACCGGATCAGTAACGACCTGGGGTTCTTCCGCAACAGTCTTTTGTTCTTCCGCAACGGTCTGGGGTGCTTCCATAGAGCTGCCGCAACGGGAGCAAAACAAACTTCCATCCGAAATTTCGTTTCCACATTTTTTACAGAACATGATGATTACTCCTTTCGTTCCTATATCTATGGATCATTATACTACACACCAAAGCGTAATTTCAACAAAAAATTTTTCCATATACATTGCAGGGAAACTTTCGTCGAGCGTGAAAAAGTGAAAATCGACATCCTTCTTTTGAAGAATGTCGATTTTTGGAGCTACTGGCCGGACTTGAACCGGCGGCCTGCTGATTACGAATCAGCTGCTCTACCGACTGAGCCACAGTAGCATCGGCCTATATTATATCGGTTTTATAAAAAAATGTCAACCTTATTTTTTCTGACATTTTTGCAAAAATATTAAGAAAAACTGAAATTAGGTATTGACAAACGGCTCTAAATGAAGTAATATACTCAGGCGGTTGCAACTGCAAGCACTTGGAGAAGTCGCGTAGCTGGCCGAGCGCGCACGATTGGAAATCGTGTATACCCCAAAAGGGTATCGAGGGTTCAAATCCCTCCTTCTCCGCCAAAAAGAACCCACATTTGTCGTAGGCAAATGTGGGTTCTTTTCAATAGAAAATCCCTTACGGGATCTGTGAAATATGCTGTCGCATAGGAAATAGCTGACGCATGAATTACGCCACTGGCGTATAAGATATTTTTTAACCACCTTTGTCTACCGGACAAAGGTGGTTTTTTACAATCATTTAATCAAATCGCCAACACCGTTTGCAATATATTTGGGGCGGTACGGGAATTGATCAATATCTTCCAATTTGGTCACACCGGACAATACCAGAACCGTATCCACATTGGACTCAATACCGGCAATAATATCCGTATCCATCCGATCACCTACAAATACGATCTCCGAGCTGTGACAGCCGATCTTCTTCAAACCATGGCGGAGCATCAGCGGATTGGGCTTGCCCACAAAGTAGGCCTTCTTACCGGTAGCGATTTCAATGGGGGCGATCAATGCACCGGTAGCCGGAACGATGCCTTTTTCCGTCGGGCCGGTAATATCCGGATTCGTACCGATAAGCTTTGCACCCTTCAGCACCAGATCAATGGCTTTTTCCAGCTTTTCAAAACTATATGTTCGGGTTTCGCCTACCACGACATAGTCAGGATTCACATCGTTCATATAAATGCCCACATCATAAAGTGCCTTTGTCAGGGCTGCTTCGCCAATAACATAGGCGGTACAGTCAGGCTTTTGACTTGCCAAAAATGCGGCAGTAGCCATGGCAGAGGTATAAAAATGATCCGCATCCACACTAAGTCCCATGCGCGCTAACTTCATGCTCAGTTCATGGGGTGTACGCTCAGAGCTGTTGGTCAAAAACACAAACCGCTTATCGTGATCAATCAGCCAGTTAATAAACTCCGTAACTCCGGGTAAAATTTTGTTGCCGTGATAGACCACACCGTCCATATCACAAATAAAACCATCTTTTTTTCGAATCTGTTCCAAAACAAGTCCTCCTTACAGTATTCTATCTAAAAAAATTATACCACATAACCTTCCATGATTCAATTATTTTTCTTACTTTCTGCTCATTTTATAAAATTTCATTTTTTTAAAAATAAGTGTTGACAAATTACATAAATCTGTTATAATCTCATTGTTCCGCGGGTGTAGCTCATCCGGTAGAGCGCCACCTTGCCAAGGTGGAGGTAGCGAGTTCGAGCCTCGTCACCCGCTCCATGTAAAAACCTCTTTTGTCTATTGACAAGAGAGGTTTTTTTACAATCATCCCCGTTCCTTGCCAAACGAATCAGCGTATCTAAAAAGGAGGACATTATATGAAAACTACAAAGACCTGCCCCAAATGTCATTCCGATCACATTGTCAGGATCGACGGTTATTGCGGTCCTTATGGCATTGGAAACAATATCATGACGGGAAAATCTGTTTTCTCTGCCGTCAATGTCAATCGCTATATCTGCTGTGACTGCGGTTATACCGAAGAATGGATCGATAAAGAAGATCTTAGCAAGGTACAAAACAGCAAAAAAGCCATATCATAACGAAACAGCCGCCGGGTTACCTCCCCGACGGCTGTTATTTTATTGGGCAATCAGTTTATCGATCAGCTTATAACCGCAAGGCTCATAATTGCCCGTTGCGGCGGCTTCTTTTTCACTGAATTGGGCAATTGCCTTATTCTCATAGCGGCTGTCATACAGCACATAAGGCACAGCCTCGGATGTATGGGTACGAATCCGAATGGGTGTGGGATGATCGGGAAGCACCAAAATTCTGTAATCTTCACCGGAGGCATCCATCTGGGCTTTGAGGTATCCCAGCACTTCCCTATCAATATTCTCAATCGCCTGAATTTTGTGGTGCATTTCTCCCTGATGTCCCATTTCATCGGGAGCCTCCACATGGATATACACAAAATCCAAACCGTCATCCAGCAGCACCTTCCGGGCGGCTTCGGCTTTTCCGTGGTAATCCGTATCCAGAGAACCGGTAGCACCGGGTACTTCTACAACTTCCATCCCCGCACCTACGGCAATACCCTTCAAAAGATCCACCGCAGAGATCATAGCACCACGCAGGCCGGTCTTTTCCCGAAAATTCTGCAGTGCAGGTTTTGTACCGGCACCCCAGAACCACAAGGAATTGGCCTTATTTTTCCCCTGCTTGGCTCGCTCCACATTCAAAGGATGGTTATTGAGAATAGGAAAGCTCTTCTTCATCATATCCAAAAACAGCGGATTTTTCGGTAAGTACGAACCTGCCACATCCCCCAAATGGTCATGGGGCGGCTCCAGATCCAAAAGCTTTCCCTGATCCCACACGGTAATATGACGGTAGCTTGTACCGGTATAAAACTTGATTTCATCCGAATTAAATTCTGCACGAATGGCATCCATCAAAACATCCGCATCCGCGGTGGAAATTTCACCGGAGCTATGATCGATAATAGTCTTTTCTTCATAGGGTTCATTTTCCGAAAGGGTTACGATATTACAGCGGAACACCACATCCGTATCTTTCATTTGAACCCCAACGCTCAATGCCTCCAAAGGAGAACGACCGGAATAAAACCGGTCTGCATCGTAGCCCAAAACGGAAAGGTTTGCCACATCACTGCCCGGTTTCATGCCCTGCGGCACGGTTTTCACCAAACCCATCGTTCCCTTCCCTGCCAATTCGTCCATCATGGGGGTTTGGGCATATTCCATGGTGGTTTTGCCACCTAACACTTCCAATGGCTCGCCGGCCATGCCGTCTGCCAACACAACAATATATTTCATATATTTCACCTTACAGATTATATTTGGAATATCGAGCAAAGCCGTCACCCAAAACCTGGTGAGCCTCCTGCACGATAATAAAGGCATCCGGGTCGATCTCCACCACCAAAGCTTTCAGTTCTGCAATCTGCTGTTTCTTCACTGCCGTCAGGATCACCTTGGTTTCATTTCCGCTATATACACCCTGACCATCCAGGAAAGTCGCACCGCGGTGCAAATCGTCACCGATATGCTTTGCAATTTCATCATGGTGCTTACTGATGATCAAAGCGACCTTGGAATAGTCAAACTTATAAACCACCGCATCCAGCACCCGTCCGGTTACAAAAATACAAACACCGCTATAAAGTGCAATGGTTGCATCCCAATACACAAGACCGGCCAAAATCGCCACAACCGCATCAAATACCGTGGTAATGATGCCGATGGGAATATACTGGTACTTCAGTTTCAGCAGGCGTACCACAATATCCGAGCCACCGGTAGAACCGCCAACACTGAATATCATACCCAAGCCAAAACCACAGATCACAGCACCATACAATGCCGCCAAAAGTTTATCAATTTCAATCGCCGGTAAAAAGGAAAAAAGGTCAATAAAAACAGAAACCAATACCATTCCCAACAGAGAATCGATAAAAAACTTTTTTCCGATCTTCCAGCCACCCAGAGCAAACAGCGGTGCATTGATCAGGGCAGAAAACAGACCAACTGTACCAAATCCGAAAAATTCCACCGCCACCAGCGACAAACCGGTAACGCCGCCCACGGACAAACCGCCGGGAGCCAAAAAGAGGTTAAAGCCAACACCAAAAATGGCACAGCCGACAAGAATTTTTAAATAGTTCCAAAAGACTTTGGAAAACCCTTTCATACAAACCTCCATAGCCGAAAATACGGCTTACATATCAAAACTGATCTGCTTGTCAGGCCCGTCTTCTTCCTTCAGAAGTGCGCCTGCAGTGGGGATATTTCTGCTACGGTATCGGGAAACATTCACAATTCCGCTTTCTTCCAGGCGAACAGCCCGTTCCAGAGCGGCTTTTTTCTTAATAGACATTGCAGATACGCCCTGGGTATTCCGGGTGGTCTTAGGCAGCAGCTGGGCTGTGGAGATCACAGCTACACGGCCATCGCTGGAGTAAAGTGCCACCTGACAATCTGCTGTCAGAGCCATAGCACCCTTCAGAGGACTCTTATCGGAGAATGCACCGGTGAGCTTACGACGGTTTGTTTTGGTTTCGTAGGCAGACAGAGGCACTTTGGCAGCCTTACCATTTTCAAAGAAGAACATCATAAAGCCCTTATAATCTCCCGGCAGGATCACATACAAAACCGTTTCGCCAGGCTCCATTCCCAGCTTCTGGGGCAGATAATCACCCAATTGTGAGGCCTTGCCATCTTCAAAGTCGGAAAGACGGGATTTATAGCACTGGCACTTATCCGTAAAGACCAAAATCTCTGCTTTATTGTTGGTTTCCGTGCTGAAGGAAAGACTGTCCCCTTCCTTAAACTTCTGTTCGCCGGACATACGCAAAGATTGCTGGGTGATCTTCTTGAGGTAACCCTCTTTGGACACAAACAAAGTCACGGGATAATCCGGGGTATCGTCCTCTTCCTCTTCGGGCTCTACCTGCGCCGATTCATAAATAATCTCCGTTTTCCGGGGCTGGCCGTACTTTTCCGCAACCTCTTTCAGCTCAGCGATGATCACATTTTTCAGTTTCCGCTTGCTGCCGAGAATATCCCGCAGTTCGGCAATTTCCTTTTCCAGCTCGTCCACAGCCTTGAGTTGCTTCAGGATATATTCTTTGTTGATATTACGCAGTTTAATTTCCGCAACATAGTTTGCCTGGATCTCATCGATGCCAAATCCAATCATCAAATTGGGGATAACTTCGCTTTCCAGTTCTGTTTCCCGAATAATGGCAATGGCTTTATCAATATCCAGCAAAATTCGCTCCAAACCACGAAGCAGATGGAGGCGATCTTCCTTCTTGCTGACCTGGAAATGGATACGACGCATGACACACTCCGTACGCCAGGCAGTCCACTCCTCCAAAATCTCGCCCACGCCCATAACACGGGGCATACCGGCAATCAGGACATTGAAGTTACATCCGAAACTATCCTGCAAGGGGGTCAAACGGAATAGCTTTTGCATGAGCTTTTCCGGCTCAACACCGCGTTTCAGGTCAATTGCCAGTTTCAAGCCACTAAGATCGGACTCGTCACGCATATCATTGATCTCTTTGATCTTACCGGCTTTGATCAGCTCTGCCACCTTGTCAATGATCACTTCGCTGGTGGTGGTATAGGGAATCTCATAGACTTCAATGATATTTTCTTTCTTCTCATAACGCCATTTTGCCCGAAGTTTAAAACTGCCACGGCCGGTGGAATAAATATCCCGTGTGGTGACTTCATCGAACAAAAGCTCTGCACCGGTGGAAAAATCCGGGCCGGGCAAAGTTTCCAGAATATCATGGTCGGGATTATTCATTAAGGCAATGGTAGTATTACACACCTCAGCCAAATTAAACGAACAGATATTCGATGCCATACCAACTGCAATACCCTGATTGGCAGATACCAACACATTGGGATAGGTTGTGGGCAGCAGCACCGGCTCTTTCCGGGTAGCATCGTAGTTATCTACCATATCTACCGTATCGGAATCAATGTCCCGGAACAATTCTTCACACAAAGGCTCTAATTTTGCCTCCGTATAACGGGATGCAGCATAG
>JAZRRA010000138.1:0-2837 GCA_045650305.1 Faecousia sp. | reverse complement strand
TGATGCCGCTGCCAACGCCGCCGGTCAGGTGGGCGGAAAACTGCAAAAGCAGCTCACCCCTATTTACAACGATTTGACCGATCTTTGCAGCCATTTCCATGCGGTACTGGATTATCCCGATGAAGATATTGAAGATTTCGGTTTGGAAAATTATCAAAAAGCCTTGCAGGAGCACACCAAAGCTCTGCACCATCTGCTTTCCACCTACGGTCAGGGTCGCATCCTGCGACAAGGTGTTGCCGCCGCCATTGTGGGAAAACCCAATGTTGGCAAGTCCAGCTTGTTAAATGCCCTGGCAGGCTATGATCGTGTAATCGTTACAGAAGTAGCCGGCACTACCCGGGATACCGTGGAAGAAACGGTGATGGTAGGGCACACCCGTTTACGGCTGATCGATACTGCCGGTATCCGGGAAACCGAGGACAAAATCGAGGCTATGGGCGTGGAACGCTCCAAAAAAGAAGCAGAAAATGCAGATTTGGTCATTTTCGTCTGCGACGGCTCTGCACCACTGACAGAGGAAGATCGTGCCGTTATGGAAGTCTGTGCAGAAATGCAAAACGCCATTGCACTTATCAATAAATCCGATTTGGGTACAAAGGTTGCACCCAGCGATCTGCCTTTTATGTGGGTGATTCCCATTTGTGCCAAGACCGGTGAGGGACTTACCCAGCTTGCGGATGTGATTGATACCATGTTTGACGGGCAGATGCCTTGTGACGGTTCAATTTTGACCAACGCAAGACAGCACGATGCCATTCGCCGTGCCGTTGAAGCCATGGTGCAGGCACAGAACAGCCTGAAACTGGGACTGACCCCGGATGCAGTGCTCATCGATGTGGAGACCGCCATGGAAGCCATGGGCGAAGTACGCGGTGCCACCGTCCGTGAGGATATTACCGCACGGATTTTTGAGCGGTTTTGCGTGGGAAAGTAAATGAAGCATGAAGATTCTTCAGCATATTTTTACGGAACGGATTTTGGAAGTGACAAGACATGATTTATTTAGATAATTCCGCTACCACCAAGCCATGCCAGGAAGCGGTGAAGGCAGTACAAAACGCAATGGTGCAGGACTGGGGAAATCCCAGTGCGTTATATGATTTTGGCATTGAGGCCGCACGGAAGGTACTGCTTGCCCGAAACAGTGTCGCCGCTGCTATGGGCGCAGAAAAAGATCGGATATTTTTTACCTCCGGCGGCACCGAAGCGGACAACTGGGCCATTTACGGCACCATCAAGAGGATGGGCAAGCGTGGCAAGCACATCATCACCACCGCCATCGAACATCATGCCGTTTTAAACTGCATGAAGGATTTGGAAAGCAAAGGTTTTGAAGTCACCTATTTACAGCCGGACAAGGAAGGGCGAATTTCCCTTGCAGATCTAAAAGCCGCCTTACGGAAGGACACCATTTTGGTTTCCATTATGATGGTCAACAACGAAACCGGTGCAGTAATGCCCATTACTCAAATGGCAAAGCTGACCCACAAGCTTTGCCCTGATGCTTTCTTCCACACCGATGCGGTACAAGGCTTCTTGAAAGTGCCCTTTCAGGCGAAAACCTTGGGCGCTGATCTCATTAGCATCTCTTCCCACAAAGTTCATGGCCCTAAGGGTGCCGGTGCGTTATATATCAGCCCCCGGCTTCGTTCCTTCCCTCCCCTGCTTTTGGGCGGCGGTCAGGAAGGTGGTTTCCGCAGCGGCACAGAAGGCACTCCCTCTATTTTCGGTTTTGCCGCTGCCTGCGATGCATTGAAACCCACTTTTGCCCAGGATGTGGCACGGGAAAAAGCTATGCTGGAAGGCTTGATTGAAAAGCTAAGCAAACTGGATGGCGTTGTGATCAACGGCGCTCACGATGCCCCTCATATTCTCTCCCTCTCCATCCCCGGAGTGCCTACACAAAACTCCATCAATCTGTTGCAGGATCATGGCATCTGCGTTTCCGCAGGCTCTGCCTGTGCCAAAGGTCATCGCAGTCATGTACTCACCGCCATGGGACTTTCCCCGGATCTCATGGACGGCTCTTTCCGCATTTCCATCAGTCGGGAAACAACGGAGGATGATCTTTTCAGATTATACGCCGGTATTGAAGGCATTTTAGATTGGAAACGATAATACGAAAGCAGGCTGTCACAGCACAGCCTGCTACTTTTTTCTCCATAAAACCCGCTTTTTTTATATTTTTCCGTTTTTCTCGACAGGTTTCGACGATTTTTTCAATTTTGATACTGTACAATTTGTTGTACAGATTCTGTGCTATCCTATCCACACAGAAGAAAAAACCTTGAAATTTCTTATGAAATCCATTGACAAGTACCCAATCAAGTACTAATATATAGGTATACTATATTTTTAGTACCCGAGCAAGTACGCACCAGCGGTTTGCTCTATCTGAAACACAATGACGGGAAGCCCCCTTCATTGCCCTCCGGAGGATTGGAACTTATGGAGAATCTGTATCAAAATATTGAGGAACTTTGCACCCAACGGGGAATCCGACCCGGTCGTCTTTGCAACGATCTGAACATCAGTCGCGGGCTGATTACCGATTTAAAAATGGGTCGCAAAAAAACCATCAATGCTGAAACTGCCCAAAAAATTGCCGCCTACTTTGGCGTGTCTGTGGGATACCTGTTGGGACAGGAGCATACCCCTGCAGATATTCTGGACGAAGTGGATGTTGCCTTCTATGGCGAATTTAAGGAATTGGATGAGGAACAAAAGGAGACCGTCCGGGATATGGTGCGCCTAATGCGCGCCCGGCGGCCCCAGCAGGAGAAATGAAGTGTTTGAACTATCCCAATTTTACGAATACTGCCGCGGGGCGGGCG
>JAZRRA010000137.1:0-16761 GCA_045650305.1 Faecousia sp. | reverse complement strand
CACCGGTTCTCTGGCATTGGATGCCGCACTGGGTATCGGCGGTGTTCCCAAGGGTCGTATTATTGAAATCTATGGACCGGAATCCTCCGGTAAGACCACATTGGCTCTGCATATTTTGGCAGAGGCACAGAAAATGGGCGGCGAGGTGGCCTTCGTGGATGCAGAGCATGCCCTGGATCCGGTGTACGCTGCCGCTTTGGGTGTGGATATTGACAATATGCTGGTTTCTCAGCCCGGTGACGGCGAGCAGGCATTGGAAATTACCGATGCTTTGGTCCGTTCCGGTGCGGTGGATGCTGTGGTTGTGGACTCCGTTGCGGCTTTGGTACCCAAGCAGGAAATCGAAGGCGAAATGGGCGATACCTTTGTGGGGTTGCAGGCTCGCCTCATGTCCCAGGCGTTGCGTAAGCTGGCAGGTTCGATCGCAAAGACCAACTGCGTGGTCATCTTCATTAACCAGCTTCGTATGAAGATCGGTGTGATGTACGGCAACCCCGAAACTACCACCGGTGGTAATGCCCTGAAGTTCTACGCCTCCGTCCGTTTGGATGTGCGTCGCGTGGAATCTATTAAAGAGGGCAGTAATGTCATTGGTAACAAGACCCGTGTAAAGGTGGTCAAGAATAAGGTAGCACCTCCTTTCCGTGAGGCAATTTTTGATATTATGTATGGCGAAGGCATCAGCAAGTGGAGCGAGCTGGTGGATATGGCTGTGCAGATGGATATTATCCAGAAGAGTGGCAGCTGGTTCGGTATGGGCGATGAGCGGATCGGTCAGGGCAAGGAAAGCGTTAAGACCTTCCTGCAGCAGAATCCGGAGATCGCACAGAATGTGGAAGCCCAGGTTCGTGAGAATCTTTGGAAGCTGAACAATGCCGGCAGAGCCCCTGCCAAGGCGGCAGAACGCCCCGTAGCCATCAGTGCTGACGACTTCGACGATGAGGATTGATTCTGTATCGGGACAACCGGATCGAGTAGGAAGGTATCGGGTTACCTTCTCCGACGGTTCGGTGATGCGGCTGTATAAGCAGACGGTTCAGGATTTTGGATTGTATCCGGGACTGGAACTGACGCAGGAGGAATTTCGCAGCTTGCAGGATGCATCCTCCAAAATCTCTGCCAAAATGCGGGCAGTGCGGATCTTGTCAGCCAGCAGTGTGTCAAAACGGGATCTGGAGCATCGGCTGATCCTAAAAGGGGAAAACCCGGAAGATGCCCAAAATGCCGTTTCCTGGCTGGAAGAAATGCATATTCTGGACGACAGAGAAACAGCCCGGCAGATCGTGAACCGGTGCATCTCAAAAGGCTATGGCGTATCAAGAGCCAAGCAGGCATTATATGAAAAAAAGATCCCGAAGGCATATTGGGAGGAAGTTTTGGCTGACTATCCCGACCAAAGCGATGCCATTGGGGCATACATTGAAAACCATCTTCCTGCAGATGCCGATCAAAAAGCGGTGAAAAAAGTGATCGATGCTCTGATCCGCAAAGGTCACAGCTATGGCATGATTCGGCAGGTACTGGGTAATCGGGAGGATTTGGAGGACTAATATGGCAAATATCGGATTTATATCCTTAGGCTGTGCCAAAAATCAGGTGGATTGCGAACGGATGATGTACCGGGTGCAGGAAGCTGGATTTACGGTGAAGGGCGATGTGGTGGACAGTGATGTGGTGGTCATCAATACCTGCCGGTTCATTGATTCTGCCAAAACAGAGGCGATCGACCATATTTTACAGATGGGGCAGTTGAAGGAACAAGGCCTTGTGGGCAAAATTTTGGTCACCGGATGCCTTTCCCAGCGGTATCAACAGCAGATCATGGAGGAACTTCCGGAAGTGGACGGCGTTTTGGGTACGGGCAGTTATGACCGCATCGTGGAGGCGATAGAATCCCTTTTGGCGGAGGAAACCGTGAGCCGCTTTGATTCCATTGATGAACCGGAAGTGGAAACCGGCAGAATCCTGACCACCCCGGAGCATTATGCCTATCTGAAAATTGCAGAAGGTTGCGACAATCGCTGCAGTTATTGCATCATTCCTTATCTGCGTGGCAAATTCCGTAGCCGATCCATGGACGATGTGCTGTATGAGGCGAGAATGCTTGCCCATAGCGGGGTGAAGGAATTGATCGTGGTGGCACAGGATACCAGCCGTTACGGCACGGATTTTCCGGAGCATACCCGACTGCTTCCGGAACTGCTCCGTCAGCTTTGCGAGATTGAGGGTATCGAATGGGTGCGTATCCATTATGTGTACCCGGATGAGATCGACGATGAACTGATTGAAGTGATGGCATCTCAGGAAAAGATCGTAAAGTATCTGGATATTCCCATCCAGCATTGTAACAGCAAGATCCTGAAACTGATGAATCGCCGTGGTGACGGCGATTTCCTGAGAGAGCTGTTTGCGAAGCTGCGGGCAAAGATCCCCGGACTGGTATTGCGTACCAGCGTGATTACGGGACTTCCCGGCGAAGGAGAAGAAGAATTTGCAGAGCTTTGCGAATTTTTGAAGGAACAACGCCTGGAGCGTGTGGGTGCATTCCCGTTCTCCCCGGAAGATGGAACACCTGCGGCAGAAATGGAATACCCGGATTTTGAAGTAGCCCAAAGCCGTGCCCAAATGGTGGAAATGATCCAGTCTGCTATCATGGATGACTATAACGAATCCATGATCGGCAAGGAAATTTCTGTGCTGGTGGATGGCTATGATACAGAATTTGAGCAGTATTTTGGACGCACATTTGCAGATTCCCCGGATATTGACGGCAGAGTTTGGATTGCCTCCGAAGAACCTATTTCCGAAGGCAATTTTGTGAAGGTGTGCATTGATTCGATTATCGACGGCGATTTGTCCGGTTATCTTGTGGAGGAATAACGATGACATTGGCAAGTAAAATTACCCTGATTCGTGTGTTTTTGATCCCCGTAGTTATGGTACTGATGTACTTAAGCGGTGGCGAACCTACTATCTGGCTGTGGCTTGCACTGGCTGTGTTTATCATCGCCAGCCTTTCCGACTATGTAGATGGCTATATTGCAAGAAAGTATAACCAGGTTACGGATTTCGGAAAATTCCTGGATCCTTTGGCTGATAAGCTTTTGGTGATTGCGGTTATGACCATCTTTTGTGAGTGGGGACAGATGCCTGCATGGGCGTTGGTGATCGTACTGACCCGTGAATTCGCCGTAACCGGTCTGCGTCTTGTGGCGGTAGGCAAGGGTACGGTGATCGCCGCCGGTTGGAGCGGCAAGGTAAAGACCGCATCTACCATGGTGGGCTTGTGCTTTATGATGGCATTTCCCAATGTGCTGTGGCTGGGTGTGGTGGTCAATGCGGTGATCGTTGTGACCACATTGTATTCCGGCGTGGAGTATTTTATCCAGAACGGCAAGTGCCTGATCGACAAATAATCATTCGCCGGTGCTTTTTTAGCACCGGCGAAAAATAAGGATAGGTGTAAAAAATGAACGAAAAGGAAATTGGCGAGATTCGACGCAGAACCCGTCGGGATCGCAGTAATATGACCGCCATTTATGGCTGCTATGTCAGCACCCAAAAGGAGATCATTTCCGAATTTCGCAAGAGTTTGGCAACGATGGCGGAAAACGAGTCGGAGAAGTATTTTACCCTCCTGAAGCGGACACTTTCCGGCGGTATCGGCAAGAATTTGATCGATATTACATTTCGTACCGCACAAGTGGCAGACAGTCCGGAACATAAGCTTTTGATGGATCTTCGGGCATCGGAGTTAAAGAATGAGGAATTGCGTCATGCCCTCTATGGAAAGATCATGGAAAATGTCCATTTTGACGAAAACTACCTGATCTTGCTGGGAATTGACCATTACGATGTTCCTTTTAAAAGTAAGGACGACGAAACCCAGGCCGATGCCTCCGCGGAAGTTTATACTTATATCCAGTGTGCGGTATGTCCCGTTAAGCTGACAAAACCCACCTTGCATTATGACGGACAGAACCGGGAATTTTGCGACGGTGCGGCAGAGCATGTGGCCTGTGCCCCGGAATTGGGATTTTTATTCCCGGCGTTTGATAACCGGGCTACCAATATTTATAACGCCTTGTTCTACACCAAAAGTTCCAAGCAGATCTATGAAAATGTGATCGATGCACTGTTTCGTGTAGAACCGCCCAAGCCTGCGGCGGAGCAGAAAACCTCCTTTGAGGCATTGCTGACCCGTACAGTAGGGGAGGATTGCAGTCTGGAAGTGGTGCAGACTGTCCATGAACAGCTTTGCCAGTGCATTGAGATTCACAAAGAGGCAAAAGTGAAAGAACCTTTGTTGATCGGAAAAAATCAGGTAAGCACGGCATTAACTTCCTCTGGTGTGCCGGAGCAGAAGGTGGCAAAATTCAATGTGGAGTTTGACGAAGTGTTCGGCAACGATGCCCAGCTTCACCCCAAGAATATTATCAACAATAAGCGGTTCGAGGTAAAAACACCCAATGTGACCATAACCGTCAGCCCGGAGTACAGCGACCTGATCGAAACCCGTGTGATTGGCGGCGTGAAGTATATTATGATCTGTGCCGATGAAAATGTGGAAGTCAACGGCGTCAATATCAATATTAAAGACGAAGAACCGGCAACGGTATAAAAAGTAAGATTCCGGGACGAGCAATGTCACTAAGTTACGCATCCTGTTATCGAAAAGCGTGTCATCCTGAGCGAAGTGAAACGAAGTCGAAGGATCTTCGCACCAAATGACTGCACAGTGTAGCGAAAAGTGCGTAGATTCTTCGACTCGCTTTTGCTCGCTCAGAAAGACACAAACTTGCGAGCTTCATCCCAACGGAATGACATTGTCTGACGAGGGAGCCTTAAAAGGAGAGTCTTTTAATAGTTTAAAGAGGCGATGGGGAATCCCATCGCCTCTTAATTATTTCCCTTGTGCCATTTTGACAATAATATCCACACATTCGTCAATTCCCAGAGAGGAACTGTTCAGACAAATGTCGTAGTTTTGTGCCGTACCCCAGGTGCGGCCGGTGTAGTGCTGATAATTCACACGACGACGCTTATCCTTTTCCTGCAAACGGGCTTCAGGGCTCTTTTCCGATTCGCCGTAAAGCCGCACGATTCGATCGGCACGAAAATCCATATCCGCATGGATGAAGGTGTGCAGGCAATCCTTCCGGTCTTTCAAAATGTAATCGGCGTTGCGGCCTACGATGACGCAAGGACCTTTTTCGGCAAGCTGTAAAATTACATTACACTGAATGTTCCAGAGGAAATCCGCGGTAGACAAGCCGTTCATCACGCCGGGAACACCCTGATGGGCGAAGGCGTAGGAGAAGAAACTCTTGCCGGGGGAGTGTTCTCCGTGTTCTTCCACATATTGGGGAGCAAACCCGGATTCCAAAGCAACCTGATCGACCAATTCTTTATCGTAAAAGGGGATACCGAGTGCTTCGGCTACTTTGTGACCGATGGTGCGGCCACCGCTTCCAAATTCACGACTGATGGTGATGATCTTTTTTTCCATAAGGGTTCCTCCTTCAAATTATGTTCTGCTACTATTATAAAAGGAAATGACCCAAATGTCAAATTGAAAACTTCGCAAAAAAAGACCGGTGTTTTGGGGAATCAAACAGTAAAAAATGCAGGATTTTCGTTGCGATTAAGCGGGGGTTATGGTATAATACCCATAGATTTTGGAAAGGGAGTTTTGTATGGAAAACATTATTTCTGCCCTCAGCCTTGAGCTGAAGCAAAAAGAAGAATATGTGAAAAATGTAGTGGAGCTTTTGGATGAAGGCAATACCATTCCCTTTATTGCCCGATACCGTAAGGAACTTCATGGCAGTATGGATGATACCACCCTTCGTGCGTTGGAAACCAGATTGCAGTATTTGCGAAATCTGGCGGCTCGTAAGGAAGAAATTATCAAGTCCATCGACGGTCAGGGGAAACTGACGGAGGAATTGACAGCACAGATCATGGCCGCCGCTACTTTGGCAGAGGCAGAGGATCTGTATAGACCCTATAAGCAAAAACGTCGCACCCGTGCCACCGTTGCAAAGGAAAAGGGATTGGAGCCTTTGGCACTGGCCATCTTTGCCCAAAACGGGGAAGATCCTGCCCAGTTGGCGGCAGATTATATTGACCCAGAAAAGGGCGTGGAAACCTTAGAAGATGCCCTTTCCGGTGCATCCGATATTATTGCGGAAATGATCTCCGATGATCCTGACATCCGGAAAGCATTGCGTCAAAAGATGGAGCGTCAGGCCATTATGACTGTGCAGGCGGATGACCCGGAAAAAGAGAGTGTCTATGAGCTGTATTACAGCTTTTCTTCTCCCGTTTCCCGACTGCAGAACCATCAGATCCTGGCTATTAACCGCGGCGAAAAGGAAGATTTCCTGAAAGTGTCCATCACACTGCCCGGCGTGGAGGGACAAGCCCTGGTTTGCCGTTGCGTGTTAAAGCCCACAGCCTCCGTGAGCCAGTTTGTGAAAGCCGCCGCAGAGGATGCCTATGATCGCCTGATTGCCCCCAGTGCAGAGCGGGAAATGCGTAGTACACTCACAGACCGTGCGGCAGAATCTGCCATTTCCAATTTTGCCCTGAACCTGAAACCTCTGCTGTTGCAGCGACCGGTCAAGGGCTTTGTGACCATGGGATTGGATCCCGGATACCGCAATGGCTGCAAGGTGGCTGTGGTGGATGGTACCGGTCGTGTGCTGGATACATCCGTGGTTTATCCTACCTTTAGCCAAAAGAAAAAGGAGGAGGCTATCGAGATCCTCAGCCGCATGATCAAAAAGCACAATGTCAAGCATATTGCCATCGGTAACGGTACAGCATCCCGGGAAACCGAGGCTATGACCGTGGAAATGCTCCATAATCTCCCCGGTGTCAGCTATGTGATCGTGAACGAGGCCGGTGCATCTGTGTACTCTGCATGCAAGCTGGCGGCAGAGGAATTCCCGGAATTTGATGTAAACCTTCGTTCTGCGGTGTCGATTGCCCGTCGTTTGCAAGATCCCCTGGCAGAACTGGTAAAGATCGAGCCTAAGGCCATCGGTGTTGGTCAGTATCAGCATGATATGCCCCAAAAGCGGCTGGATGAAGCATTGGGTGGCGTTGTGGAAGATTGCGTAAACTCCGTTGGCGTGGATGTGAATACCGCATCTGCCAGCCTTTTGCAGCAGGTCTCCGGCCTGAACGGTACTACCGCTAAGAACATCGTGATCTACCGAGAGGAAAACGGTCCGTTCACCGCCCGGAATCAGCTGAAAAAGGTTCCCAAATTGGGACCCAAGGCCTACGAGCAGTGTGCCGGCTTCCTCCGTGTGCCGGAAAGTAAGGAAATTATGGATAATACCGGTGTCCATCCGGAATCCTACGAGGCAGCAAGAAAGCTTTTGACCCTTTGCGGCTATGAGCAGAAGGATGTTGCCGCAGGCAATATTGGGGAACTGAGTAACCGTTTTGTAGAGTTTGGCCCGGAAAAGGCTGCAGAATTTTGCGGTGTTGGCGTTCCTACCCTGGAAGATGTGGTGAAGGAACTGTTAAAACCCGGCCGTGACCCCCGTGATGACCTGCCTGCTCCTATTTTACGCACCGATGTGCTGGAAATGAAGGATTTGAAACCGGGCATGGTGCTGTCCGGTACGGTTCGGAATGTGATTGACTTTGGCGTCTTTGTAGATATTGGCGTCCATCAGGACGGTTTGGTGCATATCTCTCAGGTTGCTACCCATAAAGTACGCCATCCTTCTGAGGTGGTGCAGGTTGGCGACATTGTAAAAGTTATGGTGTTGGATGTGGACGAAAAGCGGAAACGCATCGGCCTGACCATGAAAAACCTCCCGAAAGAAAGTTAAGCAAAAAACTCGGTAGCGTTCAGGCTACCGAGTTTTCTTATCTGTCACAGTCATATTCATATTGGGAAGGGGATACCCCCATGATCCGCTTAAACTCTGTGGTGAAGTGCTTGTAATCTCCATAACCGCATTGTTCCGCAACCTCTTGCAGATTACAATACCCGGAGAGGATCAGGGACGTGGCATGCTGGATCCGATTGTGGATCACATATTGTTTGGGACTCATGCCGAAACGGTTTTTAAATAATTTGCGGAAATACACATCGCTGACATAGGATCTTTTGGCAGCCTCCGTGAGGGAAAAATCCTTTTTCAGCAGATTTTCCTGGATGTATGCAATAGAGGGTTCGATTTTACTATGGGGCGGCGTCAGTGGTATGTGATCGCAGTGTATCATAGAAAGGATCTGACAGAAAATAGAGGCGGATCGATACTGATAACCCGGCTCTTTTTTGTTCCAGCATGACAGCAGTTCCCGGAAACTGTCCTCGTAGACCTTTGATTCGTTGGGCGTAAAATATTCGATGCCTTTGCCGCTAAAATTAAAACATTTAAAGTGAACCACGATCAGGGTATCGGATTGTGCGATTCGTACATATTCGTAATTGGAGGGGAAATAGGCAATCGAGCCGCTTTTTAAGTGTACACGATTTTGGGGATCTTCAATTACAGTATCGGCTTGGATACGGAAGGAAAGGGCGTCATAATGGCGATTTTTGTTTCGCGATTTGGAATACCCTTGCTGCAAATATAATACATCAAATATCTGAAAAGCCAAAGATTCCTGATAAAACAACATATTTAACCCCTCCTGACTAAGGGTATTATATTCCATGTTGTTTCGAAATGTCAACCTGATATATTGGATATTCCTAATTTGGTTCAGTACAACGGGATGGATTCCCCCACATCTGTGGGGGATATACTTTTCCTTGACAAATGCACACGGCCGGTGGTTATGATTTCCTAAGGGAATTGTGTAATATAATCATATTTTGTAGCTTGATTCACATAGGAGGATTCTCAATTTTGTGGTCTATTTCGGCAATCTTGTCAGTAATGCGTTTAACCTTATTTTCAATTTCTCTATCCTCATTAATAAGCTGCTTTCTAATCTCGTCAATTTCTGCTTCTTTTAAATACATTTGTTCTTTCAGTTCTTTCTTTTTCCTAATCTCAAACAATCCAAGATAATGTAATTTCGCCCAGATTTGATCCCTTTCCTCCGTTAATTCTTCTAATAATTGGGATATTTTACTCGGATTCGAGCTGTTTTGTAAGTCGCTTATCTCTTTCTGTAACGCCTTACGCTGGCTTTCTAACTGTTCTTTGATTTCCGTGTGATTCGCCCAATATTTTTGAACTGCTATTTTTCGTTCTTTTTTAGCCTTTTCCTGAATTTTTTTCATCAGTTCCTCTGCCTGGCTGATCAAAATTGTAAGATCATTTCTGGATGGCAAATAGCTCTGTGCTTTTTGTGCGGTTCTTTTGACGACAGCAGCGAGATCCTGCAAATGATCTTCAATATAACACTGTTCACCACAATTCTTCCAAATGGCATCTGCATCTTCAAGACATTGTTTCAATGCGAAGTGTGGATGATTCCACGTTTGCCCCATCAATGCATGCCATCGCAAATCGCTTTGAGCCTCTATGCTGTATTCTTTTAGTGTATTCATTACCTCATTATAGCTATTCCTAATGTAAGAAATTTGCTGATCTATCACTTTTTGTAAATATTTCGACGCCATTTTTACATCAATTAACATAAGGTTCCGTGCAATTGTTGCCGTACCACTGTTAAAATATACTTTTTCCATAAATGACGGTTGAACATCTACAATGAATTGCTCACGTTTTGCTTGTTCCTGAATCAGTGAATAAGCCTCCTTAAAACAATCTGCTGCTTTTATCAAATCACGATCAGAACTGCTTGCAAAAGCACAAATCTTCATTTTCCATGCAGATAAATTGTAATAATCCTGTGTCAGAATTGTATCACAGATAGATACAGCTTGAGAATAATCTTTCTGCCGGATTGCTACTTCTGCCATTCTTAATTGATTATCTGTAAGATTTGTACTCACAGGAGCCGCCACAGTTCTTGGAGCAGAATTGGTTTGCTTAGCTTTCTCCTTTAAACTCTCCAAAGAGTATTCCATCCCACAAACACTGCATACTGCTTTGCTGCCCATTTGCATAGAAAGTGTGCCACCGCAAATATCACAATTCATACGAAACCTCCTTCAATTATCTAAAACAATTCCTTGTTCTGGATCAATATGTAAATTTTAGCATATTCACAGGCTATTAGCAAGGCTTATTATAACAGCTTGAGAACCTTAATTATATCCATGTGGGTACAATGGACCGGTCTAACTACCTTCACATGTTGACAATCCTTTTGTTAATGGAAAACAGGTTGCAAATTAGGTATGTCATGAATTATAATAAAATTGTAAAAAAGAAAATATTTTGTAACGAAAATGCAGGTTTTCTATCTAATATATGAAAGGCGGTGAGAATGTGCTTGATTTTGAAACGGTATTTCAGGAAAACCAATCCTTTGTGTTTCGGTACCTGATGAAGCTGTGCGGAGATTATTCTCTGGCAGAGGAACTGACCCAGGAAACCTTTTTTCGTGCCTATATGAATTTATCCGGGTTACGGGATGAGGGGAAAGTTTCTGCCTGGCTCTGCCAAATTGCAAAAAATACATATTTTGCATGGTTCAATGAGCAGAAAAAGCTTCAGCCCTTAGAAGATGCTTGTATTCAAGACAATGTTCCGGATATAGTGGAAATGTTTTCGGAGCAGGAGTGGCAGAAAAAAGCCTATGGATGTCTGCATACCTTGCAGGAGCCCTATAAGGAAGTATTTATGCTGTTTGTTTTCGGTGGCTTATCCCTGAAGAACATCAGCGAGATCTTCGGAAAAAGTGAAAGCTGGGCACGAGTGACATTCTACCGTGCCAGACAAAAAATGATGGAAGGAATGTTTGAAAATGAAGTGTAATGTAATTCAGGATCTTTTGCCGCTGTATATTGACGATTGTTGCAGCGAGGAAAGCAGACAGATTGTGGAGGAGCATTTGAAAAGCTGTTCCCAATGTGAGCGGGATCATGGCCTTATGAACAAGGCACTTATGGTAGATAAGTCTGTACCCGCTCCCAAAATGAAATTACGGCGTGTCAGTGATTGGAAGGCTTCTTTGTTGCAGTCAGTGATGTTCTTTTTGACTTTGACCATGATGATCGCCGGTATTTTTTTGGAAAACAGCACCCCGGAAGGCAGTCAAAACGGTGTTTGGGCCATGGCTTTCATCATACCTGCTACGGGTAACCTGATCTCCCTGGCCAATTGGTACTTTATCCGTGTATATCCCGGCAGAAAAGTATTCTCCTGGGCGTCTTGTTTGCTCACTGTCGGTGCAACACTGGGAATGTATGTTTGGGCGTTTCTGCATTATACCAGCGGCATTGTGCTCTCCTCGCCTTTGGTGATCACGGGTGTGGCAGTTAGTCTTGTTTTCTGCGTGGCATCGAAGATTTTGTCCAATCAGTATGCTTTATATTTGGGGCGTGAATAAGAAAAAAGCAAGCAGCATTTTTGCTGCTTGCTTTTTGTTGGATCCATGGTGTTAAATAGCCTTGCCGCCCATGTAGACGGTCTTTTCTGTGTAGTCGCTGTTGCAGACGATAAAGTCTGCATATTTGCCTTCAGCAATTGTGCCGATCTTGTCCTGCGCACCCAAAGAGCAGGCGGGATTATAGGATGCTGCCCGGATGGCATCTTCTTCGGCAATACCAAAGCTCATGGCACGACGCATACATTCAAACAGATTGGTGGCAGAGCCGGCGATAGTGCCGTCAGAAAGCTTAGCAATGCCGCCGGAAAGGAATACCTGCTGACCGCCCAGTTCGTATTCGCCGTCAGGCATACCACAGCAACGCAGAGCATCGGAAATGATGATCATACGATCTGCACCGAACATATTAAAGGCCAAACGGACAGTGGCGGGGTGGATGTGCAGGCCGTCACAAATGATCTCTGCACGAACATTGGGATTTTCGGCTGCGGCAGGAATCACACCGGGGTTGCGGTGGTGGATGCCGGGCATACCGTTGTACAAGTGGGTCAGGTGGGTCGCACCGGCATCGAAAGCCATTTTTGCATGGTCATAATCGGAATCGGTGTGGGCAACGGAAACGGTGCAAAGCTCTTTTGCCTTTTCTACAAATTCTTTGGAATTGGGAAGCTCCGGAGCCAGGTCAACGATGCGAACCAAGCCGCCGCAGCCGTCATAAAGTTTCTTGAAACCTTCAAAGTCGGGGGTTTTCAGGTAAGCACCGTTCTGTGCGCCCTTTTTCTTTTCGGAGAAGTAGGGGCCTTCCATCTGAATGCCCATGATACGGCTGCAGCCTTCCGGCTGATTGTCTGCCAAGCGTCTACCGGTGGCAAAAGCCCTCTCCAGTACATCGTAGGGCAAGGTCATGGAGGCAGGTGCGAAAGAGGTAACGCCTTCGGATGCCAAATACTTTGCGATCTTTACAAGACCTTCGTAGTTGCCGTCGGAGAAGTCCTCGCCGGAGTTGCCGTGGTTATGTACATCGCACAGACCGGGGATCACATTGGCACCATGAAGATCAATGGCATCTTCCGGCACATTCTCCGGCAGGATGGCACCAAACTTGCCATCTTCGGTAACTTCAAAAGCACCGTTGCGGAACTGAAAATCAGAACAATAAATTCTTGCGTTTTTAAAAAACATAGTGTATAACTCCTTTAGTGAGGTAATTACAAAAAATAGAATGTGGAGCGGTAATTATGGAAATTCAGGCAGCAATTTTTGATATGGATGGCACACTGGTGGATTCTCTGGGACTTTGGGATGTACTGTGGCAAGCATTTGGTGACCATTTTTGTGGTGGTGTTAAATTCCAGCCGGATTCGGAGTCTGAGAGAAAAGTGCGTACCATGGCACTGCGGGAGGGTATGTACCTGCTCCATGAAAATTGCGGATTGGGAGAAAGCGGTGAGGCAGTATTTCAGGTTGCGGATGAAACTTTCCGGAATTTCTACGCCAATTCCGTGACTTTAAAAGAAGGTGTCCGGGAATATCTGGAATACTGCAAAGAAAATCATATTCGTATGGTGATTGCTTCCGCTACGGCACCGGAATTGATTGAAATTGCGCTCAACCACTGTGGCGTGAAATCCTACTTTGAGGAGATATTTTCCTGCAGTGTGGTAGGGAAGGGAAAAGAATCGCCGGATATTTTCCTCCATACTCAAGCGTGGTTGGGAACAGAAACTGCCCAGACATGGGTGTTTGAGGATTCCTATGTGGCACTGGAAACCGCACAGCGTATCGGAATGCCTACGGTTGGCATTTATGATCAATTCAATCCGTGGCAGGAGCAGGTGCGTAATGCCTCTACAATCTACATAGACAGCAATGAAAGTATGGTAAAACTAATGCATGCATAAATAACGGGGAGCAGTTTCCAACTGCTCCCCGAAAATATTATTTGCGGATCTCGGGGAGGCTGGCGGCAGCGGCACTCTGACCTACGCGACGGGTCTTTTCGTCAGGCAGCATAACATTGACCTTTTCTGCCAGTGCGGGGAACTCATCCTTCAGGACTTCGTTGCAAGTCTTGAGAATCAGGTCACCGCCCTTGCCGGACATGACGCGGCCCAGCAGCATTAGGTGATGAATGTCATAATGCTGAGAATACAGTACCACAGTATATGCCAGATAAATACCGATGTCCTGATAAACAGCAGCGGCTCTGGGATCGTCCTTCTCCATCAGGGCCTGCACCACCTTCAGCTTTTCAGCAGGGGTCAGACTTTCGTCCAGTTCAATACCGGCACGGGGTGCCAGCTTGTTGACGGCATCCTGAGAGAAGTACTTACAGCCAACACCGAAGTCGGTGGACCACTCATCCTGCATAGCATCCTCGTTCAAATCAACGGGAGCAAAGGCCAGCTCATTGATCCAGCCCAGAACATTCTTGTCCTTATCCACATAGCCCACAGCTTCACTGGTGCCCATAGCCATACCCATGATGTTGCCAACGCCCATGCCCATAGCACCGGCCAGAGCGGGAACGTCACCGACATTGGCAACCACGATAGGCACATCACCGATCTCGGCAGCGGCACGGTCAAATACAGTCTTGACCTCGTCCCAACGATCTCTGGGAACACAGTAGAAAATGCTGGAAATCATAGGTGCATTGCCTACGAATACGCCTGCGGAGGAAACACCGATGGCGTCAACGCGGGGCATCTTGGAGGCGGCGGTACGGAAGGAATCCAAAATACCTTCATACTGATAGTTGGGGTCGGGATTCTTTTTGGGATGCCATACCACTTCTTCGGAATAGACACATTCGCCATCGATCACAGCGGAAACCTTACGGTCAGATCCACCGGCATCAAAGCCGATACGGCAGCCATCCATGTGACCGCCCATAGGCATGGCACATTCATAAGCGGCGGGACACTGATCCAAAGGCAGATCCAGGATCTCCAGTTCCCGTTCGTAAAGTTTCTGGAAGAAATCGTAGTCAAAAGCCCGTTCGCCGGCTGCACTGTAAGCCTTTTGTAAACGCTGTGCAATGGCACTGCAGCCGCAGATGGAAACGCGGAAACCGCCGATGGACCACAGCAGGAACTTTACATACCGCTCCACATAGCGGTAATCAGCTTCGGCCATTTCCTCGGTGCCGTGAATGTAAGTCTGACGGACAGAAGTGAAGCCGTCGTTGCGTTCAACGGCGATGGAAAGGGGCATTTTTGCGTCCTTGGAGAAGGCTTCGGCCCAAATGCCGAAGGGGATGAAATTGGGGTCTAATGCAGGGATGTGCTTGATGTCGTAGGAAATGCCTAAATACTGCATAATTTGTTCCTCCTATGAATGATTGGTTTTTTATAATCCATGGTACTGCCAATGTCCTTGGAGGGAACATGGGAAACACCTTGTTTTTATGATTATTTACGGATCTCGTCGGCAACCTTTGCCACGATCAGATTCATCTTTGTCCATTTCTTTTCCATGTCTGCAACCAGAGCCATCTGACTTCTTGCACGGACAAGGTTATGCTCAGGGTATTTGATACGGCTGAAGTAAAGGTCACCGTCCAAATAGTCCTTCAGGAAGCGAACAGCCAGCTCCAGCGTCATTACATAAGCACCTAAGGGGAGCATGGAAACTTCCATATTGGTCAAAGAAGGTGCAGCTTCCAGATAACCCTTGGTGTAAACTTCGAAAAGATGCAGATCCAGACTCATTTTGGAAGTATCAGGCTCATCCTCGGCAGCGGTGGCAGCACCGAAACGGATGGAATCGCCAAAGTCGTACAGACTGGAACCGGGCATGACCGTATCCAAATCCAGTACGCACAAGCTCTTTCTGGTTTTGTTATCCAGGATAACATTGTTCATTTTGGTATCGTTGTGGGTCACGCGAAGGGGTAAAATACCGGCAGTGAGCATTTTCTGCAAAATGCTTCCGGCTTCTTCACGGGCCAGCAGGAAGTCAATATCCTGACGGACTTCTTCTACACGACCCACAATATCCATATCCACAGATTCTTTGAGTTGGTGATAGCGATCAATGGTATTGTGGAAATTGGGGATGATTTCATATAGGGTATCGGCAGGATAGTCGGCAAGCAACTCCTGGAAGCGACCGAAAGCTAAGGCACTCTGATAGAAGTCCTCGTCACTTTCGGGCATATCCAAAGTAAAGCCACCGACGAAGTCGCACATACGCCAAAATTCGCCGTCACAGCTTTTGTGATAGTATTTGCCGTCTTTTGCGGGAATGAAATGCAAGGTCATACGGGGGTCGTCCACTCGCTGACGGAGGTATTTGGTAACAGAGGTGGTGTTTGCCACCACGCGGATGGGATTTTTGAAAACATACTTGTTGATTCTCTGCAGAACATACTTAGAACCGGTTTCGGTGGTAACACAGAAAGTGTTGTTAATGTGGCCATTACCGAAAGCAACACATTCCGCAGGCGCGCTGTCCGTCTGAAAAGCATAGGCTGCTTTTTCGATGTACATGATTATTCACCTCATTATGTTTTAGATAGACCGCAGAAAGGCAGTATACCGTACCTTATATTACCATATCCTGCGGCAAAAAGCAATGAAAAATACGGCAAATTCGTATCAAAACCGTTTTCGTTTGTATCAAAAACGATTTTTTCCTGTGATAACAGATTTTTTCCGGGGTTATGATTGACTTTTTTGGGGGAAGTCTGTATAATATTTTCGGAAAATTAATAAAGGCGGAAAACCGTCTTTCAAAGAAAGGAAAATTGCCATGATTTACAGTACTGAAGTACAGCACATGTGTCCCGTGGCCAAGGGTGCCTACCACGGCCCCGCTCCCATTCCCGAAGAGGGCAAGTGGGTGCAGGTCAAGGAAATCAAAGATGTCAGCGGTTTCACCCACGGCATCGGCTGGTGCGCTCCCCAGCAGGGTTGCTGCAAGCTGACCCTGAATATTAAGGAGGGCATTATTGAAGAAGCTCTGGTAGAAACTCTGGGCTGCTCCGGCATGACCCACTCTGCCGCTATGGCTTCCGAAATCCTGATCGGTAAGACTCTTTTGGAGGCTCTGAATACCGACCTGGTTTGTGACGCTATCAACACCGCTATGCGGGAACTGTTCCTGCAGATCGTCTATGGCCGTAGCCAGTCCGCATTCTCTGAGGACGGTTTGGCAGTGGGCGCTTCTCTGGAGGACCTGGGTAAGGGTCTGCGTAGCCAGGTTGGCACCATGTTCGCCACCAAGGCTAAGGGCCCCCGTTACCTGGAAATGGCTGAGGGCTACGTTACCCGCATTGCTCTTGATGAGGACAACCTGATCACCGGCTATGAGTTC